>NZ_FYAJ01000004.1:0-300000 GCF_900185625.1 Photobacterium andalusiense | reverse complement strand
CCGCTTTTAATAACGGTAAAATAGCCACATTGGTAATGGTATTTTTTAAACGATAACTAGGTAAAGCACTGTTTACATCAACTGATGCGCTACCGGTGATTTTACCATCATATAAATTCGCTTCAAAACGATTGATGGTTGCTACACCTTTCTTAATTGACGTAACAACTTTGACATTCGCAACATCAGCATTAGCGATTTTTAATTGCTTAATAGCAATCATGCCTGCAACGTTAATGTTTTTGAGTGCACTAAGATCAGGTTCAACCGTTGAAGGTTGATGAGTTACCGCAGCGGCTGATGTATCCCCGACTTCAGCTGCCGATTCAGCAGAATCTGACGTGGATTTTTTAGCCGGTAACCAACTGTCGATATCAATATTATCACTTGATAATGCAAAGCGAACATCAGGAATAGCCGCAGCTAAATATGAACCAGAACCCGATACCTTAGTACCATCAGCATTAATATCAAGCTTGCTCACTAACGCTAACTTTTGGTTAATATCATACGTTGCATCACTATTAACCACCACATTCATGGTTGAGCGCGGTAAGGCACTACCAGCTAAATCATTGGTCACTTTTAGCCCTTGCAGCGTAACGGTATTATGATCTGGCGACAGTTTTACTTTAGCACTACCGTGAGTATCAAAGCTTAAATTAGGTACTTGTCCGTTAACGGCAAAAGTAATATTAGACCATTGTCCAATCGTAAACTGATCCAATCCTAATTGCGCATTTTTAATCTCAGTCTTGCCATCATTCATGCTCATTTGAGCAGTAAATGCTTTTAGTTCAACATTTTTATAATCAGCAGCTAGATTAAGTTCAGTACTACCTTTGGCACTAAAAGACAATGCATTCACTTTACCTTGAATATCAAAAGTGGCTTTAGTCCATGTTTGTGGCTTAAAGTTACCAAGGGTAAAATTAATATGATTCAGTTGTGCCACAGTCTTGGTTTGGTCATTACGAATTTCAGCACTCGCATCAACCAGTTCAATCCCTGCAACAGCCACCTTCCACTGCGAATGTTTAGCCGTTTGCTGATTATCGTTAGCAGCTTTATCTGTCACAGCTTTGTCTGTTGTTGCGTTGTCAGCTACAGCTTTCTTGTCAGTTAAACCATCAAGGTTAGTCACACCATTTTTTAATGTTTGTACAAAAACATGTGCCCCTTCTAAACGCATATCGCCAATATCAAGTTGCTGTGACAATAAAGGTAAAACAGAGACAGATAAATCTGCTTGCTTAAATTGGACTAAATTAGGCTGTGCAAATCCGGTTGGGTTTCGAAATGCCGTTTCGCCAACACTTAAGCCTAATGTTGGGAAAAAGCGCCAACTGATATCACCTTTGATAACCAAATCACGTCCAGTCATCTTTTTAACTTGCTCTGTTAACAGTGGCTTAAACTGATTAGGGTTAACAAAGGTGACCAGTGCACCAATGCCAATCACGACTAATAAAATCAGCCCGAGTAAGATATAAAGTATTTTTTTCATTATGTCCTCGGCTATGCATATAACGCCACAATCAATCGGTCGTTATGCAAAAATAATTTGTTGAAGATTAACCTTAAAAATCAATGTTATTAAGACCATTAACTCCAAGATTAGTTCACCCCAAGCGTAATAGCTAAACAAAAGGCAACCCAAGGGCTGCCTTTAATAATATGTATGCGAGAATACACCTATTAGCGATTAAAGAAGATTAGCTTTGCTTGTCATCTTCATTAATACGGCTGGCCACTGCACCTTGCTGATTTTTATATTTAGCATCCACACGCTTATTATACGGCTTTTCTGCTGCACCAGATAAAGTCTCAAAGCTTAACGCACCAATTGGCATATGTGGACGCAATGCTAGAGGCAAACGACCCGAGTTATAAAACTCAAGTACAATACGTCCAGACCAACCTGGATCAATACGATGAGCCGTCACATGCACCATTAAGCCTAAACGTGCCAACGATGAACGTCCGTCAAGCCAACCTACGATATTATCAGGCAGTGTTACCGACTCATGCGTAACCGCTAAAGCTAATTGACCAGGATGAAGAAAAAAGGCTTCATTTTCTGCAACCACAATCTCATCACTCATGACTTTATCAAGTTGAGCGGCAACATCTTCTTTTTTACCTGACAGATCAATAAATGGTGCACCATGATCATTAAAGACGCGGAAATTATTACCAAGACTCACATCAATAGTTAAACCACTAATACAATCATCAGCTGGTCGTGGTTCAATAGTGATTTTTCCTTCATCAAGGTAAGCCCTGATATCTCTATCGCACAGTCTCATTTAAGCTCTCTCCTGCGTAATACGCACTCTATCCTATCAGTGCTCAGCACATGTGAGTGATATAATAAAACCCATCAATAATGGTTAATTTTAATTGATGGGTTAGCAACGGTTAACGGGGTATTCCCACCAATATAACCATAAAAATAAGGCTGACATATTGTCAGCCTTATTCATTTTAAATTATTACGAACGCAGCAATTTAGCGATATGTGCTTTTAACACATCGATTGCGATACGGTTCTTACCACCACGCGGAACAATAATATCCGCATATTGCTTTGATGGTTCAATAAACTGCATAAACATTGGACGTACCGTTTTTTGGTACTGAACCAACACTGACTCCATTGTACGGCCACGTTCTGCAACATCGCGTTGTAAACGACGTAGTAAACAGATATCAAGTGGCGTATCCATAAATACGCTAGCGTGCATGATATTACGTAAGCGAGGATCCGTTAACAATAAAATGCCTTCTAAAATGATCACTTTTTTCGGTGTCATTGTCGTGCTTTCTTGTAAACGAGTATGCTCACTGTAGCTATATTGTGGTACTTCTACTGCTTCACCTTTCATTAGCTGCTCAAGGTGATCACACAATAAATTATGATCAAGCGCATTAGGATGGTCGTAGTTAGTTTTAACACGATCTTCCATTGTTAGGTGACTTTGATCGTTATAGTAACAATCTTCCGTGATTACACCGATCTGATGATCGCCGACTTTTGCTTTTAACTCTTTATAAACTGTGCTGGCAATCAGACTTTTACCGGAAGCAGAAGCGCCTGCAATACCGATAATAACGCATTGGTGTGAAGTTTCAGACATATCAGAAAGTACCTATTAGACCACGTAGCAAGGCGAATATGGATAAATTAAACCCTCTGATTATAAGCAGTTGCTATGCCAGATACCAGCAAAAATGAGGCATCTGACATATCTGATTATAATCTCAGCGAATTTTGTCGAATCAATAACTACATTGTGCGAATAGTAATCTGCTCAGCTACAGTTTCACCCTGCCAATATAATCGGCTGGCAATATTTGCAGCTAACATAATGTATGCTGCTGCTTGTTCTGATTCAGGTGATGAAATAACCGTTGGTGTGCCATTATCGATATCCTCGCGAATTTTGATATCTAATGGTAATTGAGCTAATAATGGCACCGCATAATCTTGCGCCATTTTTGCTGCACCGCCAGTACCAAAAATATGCTCTTGATGACCACAATTGCTACAAATGTGGTAACTCATATTCTCAACAATACCCAGCACAGGTACATCAACCTTATTGAACATGCTGATACCTTTAATTGCATCGGCTAAAGCAAGGTCTTGTGGCGTAGTTACCACTATCGCACCCGTTACTGGAATTTGCTGCGACAAAGTTAATTGAATATCACCGGTACCTGGTGGCATATCAATCACTAAATAATCCAGATCCGGCCACCACGTTTCAGTGATAATTTGAGCCAGTGCTTTTGACGCCATCGGCCCACGCCAAATGGTTGCACTCTCAGCTGGTACCAAATAACCGACAGAGTTGGTATATAAACCATGCGCTTCAATCGGTGCCATCATTTTGCCATCAGGCGATTGTGGTTTTTGATCCATCGTGCCTAACATCATCGGCACTGACGGGCCATAAATATCAGCGTCTAATAAGCCAACTTTGGCACCTTGTTGTTGTAAACCCAAGGCTAAGTTAACCGAGGTTGTTGATTTACCTACGCCGCCTTTAGCAGAACTCACAACAATAATATTTTTAACACCACGAAGGGGCTGTTTATCAACAACCGCTAATGGCGCTACTCGACAACGGACATCAAAATTTAAGCCGTCATTGACAATGCCTTGCTGCTGTTGCTGTGCAATCCATTGACGCAATTGCTGAGCTAATTCGTTGGCTGCAAATGGGATCGTGATAATGATAACGCCCTCAGCCGAGACTGAAACAAAGTGAGGAACATCTGCCCATTCCGCACTTAACAGTGGGTGTTCAAACTGATTCAGCCATTGGCTGATATCACCAACACTGTCGAAATGGTTTGTCGTTGTTGCCATAAATTAGCGCTCCACATAAATGTCATAGCTTATGAGCAACATCTGCGTCACAGTATTCGTATACAAAACAACCAGTAACGTTGATGCTGCCGAGTAATACTTACCTCTTTTGCTTAATGCTACCACCAAAGTGTCCTTCCCGCCCGATTTCCCCGGCTCAAAAACAGATAAAACCGCATCGACGCTAGTCAATATGCTGTCCATCAGGTAGTATTTGCAGCTATGTTTTTTTACCCATCATGAGCGAAAGAAGTAATTATGGCTGCTAATCCAAGAAAAATTCTGGTGACCTGCGCCCTGCCGTACGCTAACGGTTCTATCCACTTAGGTCACATGCTAGAACATGTTCAAGCGGATATTTGGGTGCGCTATCAGCGCCTTCGTGGCAATGAAGTTCATTTTATCTGTGCAGATGACGCACACGGTACGCCAATCATGCTTAAGGCCCAGCAGATGGGTGTGGAACCTGAGCAAATGATTGCAGAAGTGAGCAAAGAGCACCAAGCTGACTTCGCCGGTTTCGATATTGACTTTAGTAATTACCACAGCACACATTCACCTGAAAACCGTGAACTTGCTTCTTTTGTTTACACGCAGTTAAAAGACAAAGGCTTTATTACTAGCCGTACTATTTCTCAGCTATTTGACCCTGAGAAAGAAATGTTCTTACCTGATCGCTTTGTAAAAGGTACCTGCCCTAAGTGTAAAGCAGAAGACCAATACGGCGATAACTGTGACAACTGTGGTGAAACTTACAGCCCAACAGATCTGATTAATCCAAAATCAGCAGTCTCTGGCGCAACACCTGTCATGAAAGATTCTGAGCACTTCTTCTTTGACTTGCCACAGTTTGAAGACATGCTAAAAGCATGGACTAAATCTGGCGCACTTCAAGATGAAACCGCTAACAAGATGCAAGAGTGGTTCGAGTCAGGCCTACAACAGTGGGATATTTCTCGTGATGCACCTTACTTTGGTTTTGAGATCCCGGGTGAACCTGGCAAATACTTCTACGTATGGCTAGACGCACCAATCGGCTACATGGGTTCATTTAAGAACCTTTGTGACAAGCGCGATGATCTTGATTTTGACGAGTTCTGGAACAAAGACAGCTCAACTGAGCTTTACCACTTTATCGGTAAAGACATTGTTTACTTCCACAGCCTATTCTGGCCTGCAATGCTAGATGGCGCTGGTTTCCGTAAGCCAAATAACGTGTTCGTACACGGTTACGTAACCGTAAATGGCGCGAAAATGTCGAAGTCAAAAGGCACCTTCATTAAGGCGGGTACTTACTTAAACCATCTTGATCCTGAATGCCTACGTTACTACTACGCAGCCAAACTAAACAACCGTATTGATGATCTAGACCTTAACCTTGAAGATTTCACCCAACGTGTAAACAGCGATGTTGTGAACAAGATTGTTAACCTAGCATCACGTAACGCTGGCTTTATTGCTAAGCGTTTTAACGGCATGTTATCTGAAAAGTTTGCCGAGCCTGAGCTTTACGCAGAATTCGTTGCCGCTGCAGCACGCATTGGCGATCTTTATGAAAATCGTGAATACAGCCGCGCTATTCGCGAAATTACTGCATTGGCTGATAAAGCTAACCAGTATGTTGACGAAAAAGCACCTTGGGTTGTTGCTAAACAAGAAGGTAAAGATCAAGAGCTACAAGAAATTTGTACTGTTGGTATCAACCTATTCCGCGTGTTAATGGCTTACCTAAAACCTGTAATGCCAAAACTTGCAGAGCGTACTGAAGGCTTCCTAAACGAAACACTAACTTGGGAAGGCATTGAAACACCATTAACAAACCATGAAGTAACTAAGTTCAAGGCATTGTTTAACCGTATCGATCCTGCTCACGTTGCTGCAATGGTTGAAGCATCAAAAGAAGAAGCTGCCGCTGATAAAGCTGCACTTGAAGCTGCTCAACCAGCTGTTAGCCCATTAGCAGCAGAGCCAATTGAAGCTGAAATCGAATTTGATGATTTCGCTAAAATTGACATGCGTATTGCTAAAATTGTTGCTTGTGAAGCAGTGCCAAAAGCAGACAAACTACTGAAATTCCAATTGGATATCGGTGGTGAAATGCGTCAAGTATTCTCTGGTATTAAGTCAGCTTACACACCAGAAGAGCTTGTTGGCAAGCTAACGGTAATGGTTGCTAACCTAAAACCACGTAAAATGAAATTTGGCATGTCAGAAGGTATGATCCTTGCTGCAGGCCCTGGTGGTAAAGATCTTTGGATCCTAGAGCCCCATGAAGGTGCTCAACCAGGTATGCGTGTAATGTAATTTACGCCATTTTAAATTTGAAATACCGATAACCTTGTTATCGGTATTTTTTTGCCTTTTTTTGATACATCTTCGCACCAATACCCACGATTAAGTCAACTTATTACCAAGTGTTAATGCATTGTTGAATATTGATCTAGCTCCGCTGCTAATTCAAACTTTAAAACTAAATATTCATCTCATATTCATAATTAGCGATCTTGATCGTTTTTACGGTTATCAATATCCCTTACATTAACGGCGTTAATTTACTTCTAAAACGACACATAAGAAGAAAAATTTAACCCTAAATATATTGGAACGATAAAAATCCCCCTCTTTTTATTTGATATGAAGGATTCATGATGACCTTAGGTATTGTAACGAACCTCGCCATATTTGTTGGCTTGATTGCATTTCTTTATCACATGCAAAACAAACACTATAGCTTTACTAAACGTGTATTTGCGGGCTTAGGTTTAGGTATCGCATTTGGCGCAGCACTGCAAATTTTTTATGGTTCTGGCTCTGAGGTCATCAAGACATCAATTGAATATTTTGACATTGTGGGTGTTGGTTATGTTCGCCTACTACAAATGATCATTATTCCATTAGTAATGGTGTCAATCATTTCAGCGATTTTAAAACTCAATGGCGGTACATCATTAGGTAAAATCAGTAGTTTAACTCTTGGAGTATTGATTGTTACCACCATGATTGCTGCTTGTGTGGGCATTTTAATGGCACAACTGTTTGGTCTTACTGCTGAAGGGTTAACCTCTGGTGCGGCTGAAATGGCACGTGCTAAGAGTCTAGAATCAACCCTTTCTAATGTTGAAGCAATGTCATTTGCTAAATTAATGATTGAGTTTATTCCAGCAAACCCATTCCTAGATATGACAGGTGCTCGCCGCACTTCAACTATCGCTGTGGTTATTTTCTCTATCTTTATCGGTCTATCTGCAACCGGCATTGCTAAGAAAAAACCTGAGATTTTCGCTCAATTTGAAAGCTTTATTAAAGTTGCGCAAACTATTGTTATGCGTATGGTAACCTTGGTTTTACGCTTGACACCATTTGGTGTACTAGCACTGATGACGAAGGTAATTTCAGGCTCAAACTACACTGATATCGTTAACCTTGCGAACTTTGTTTTTGCATCTTATGCAGCATTAATTCTAATGTTTATCATTCACTTAGCACTTGTTGCTATGGTAGGCATTAACCCACTGCGCCACCTTAAGAAAATCATTCCAGTATTAGCATTTGCGTTTACTTCACGCACCAGCGCAGGTTCTATTCCAATGAACGTGCAAACGCAAGAAAAATGCTTAGGTATTCCATCGGGTATCGCTAACTTTGCCGCTTCTTTTGGCTCAACCATTGGTCAAAACGGCTGTGCGGGTATCTACCCAGCAATGCTAGCAGTAATGATTGCACCCACTGTTGGTATTAACCCAATGGATATTGGCTTCCTATGTACTTTAGTCGCCATTATTACCGTCAGTTCTTTTGGTGTCGCGGGTATTGGTGGTGGTGCGACATTTGCGGCACTTATCGTTTTATCGGCAATGGATATGCCAGTCGCTCTTGCTGGTCTATTAATCTCGATTGAACCATTAATTGATATGGGTCGTACTGCACTTAACGTTTCAGGTTCAATTACCGCAGGCACGATCACCAGTAAAGTAATGGGCGAAACAGATATGACCATCTTTAACAGCGATGACGTTGTTAACCTTGATGGTGAAGAAGCGACAGCGTAAACCATATTAAATACCACTTTAAGGGAGGTGGATTGCCTCCCTTACTACTTTTTTAGGAATACATAATAGTATGAAAATTATCATCATTGGCGGTGAAGCCGCAGGCATGAGTGCCGCAGCAAAAGCAAAACGCATCAACCCTACCGCTGAAATTGTTGTTTATGAAGCTTCTGATGTTATTTCTTTCGGTGCTTGTGGATTACCTTATTACATTGGCGATGAATTTTCTGATCATAACTTTATGGCTGAATTTACACCGCAGCAATTTGCAGAAAAAGGCATTACAGTACTGACTCAACATCGTGTTACTGAGCTCAATACCGAGCAACAACAACTGACCGTAGTCCATCAAGGAGAAACTCACACTGTCGATTATGATCGCTTAATGATTGCCACTGGTGCCAAAGAAGTTTTGCCACCGATTGCAGGTCTTGAAAAGCAAGGGGTTTATTCTTTACGTCGCATGCAAGATGGTTTGAATATTAAAACCGCTCTTGCTGATCCACATTGTCAACATGTCACGATTATTGGTTCTGGTTTTATTGGTTTAGAAGTTGCTGAAGCGATGATCCATCAAGGTAAAACAGTACGTTTGATTGAACGCGCTGCCTGTTTAATTCCAGATGCGTTTGATATTGACATCAGTCAACATATTCAACCTGAACTTGAGCAAGCAGGAGTTAGCATTCACCTTAAAGAATCGGTGTGTGAAATTATTGGTGACGATCGTGTTACCAGCATCAAAACCGATCAAGCTATCTACTCGACTGACATGGTTATCTGCTGCACTGGTGTAAAACCTAATACTGATTTTATTGCCGCAACTGGCATTGAACGTTTAGCAAATGGCGCAATTGTGATTGATCAGCAAGGTCAAACCTCTATCGATAATATCTGGGCTGCAGGTGATTGTGCCACTATTTGGCATGCGCAGTTACAGCAACCGGTTTATATTCCACTGGCAACAGGTGCCAATAAAATGGGTCGCTTAGTTGGTGAAAATATCGCAGGAAAAAACCTCAGCTATGACGGTACATTGGGTACCAGTTGTGTCAAAGTATTGGGTTTAGAAGCAGGTCGTACCGGGCTTTCAGAACGCGAAGCTAAACAAGCAAATATTGATTACCGCACGGTTTATATCAGTGATAAATGCCACACTAATTACTGTGAAGGTCAATCTCCTCTTTATATAAAATTGATTTACCGCGCTGATAATAAACAATTACTGGGTGGTCAATTAATTGGTAATAAAGGTGCAGTACACCGCGTTGATGCACTTGCGGTTGCGATTAGTCTTGGTGCAACCACCGAGCAATTAGGCATGATGGATTTTGCTTATGCGCCACCTTTTGCTCGTACTTGGGATATTATGAACGTCGCAGGTAACGTCGCTAAATAATACCATTGGTATTTTCGCTTCTATTCGTTTAAGCCACGTATGAGTGATTTTTTCACTTGCGTGGCTTAATTATTCTAATTATCACCACCAACTATCAATCATAGTTATTCATTCACACCAACCTAACTTATCGAAAATTCCGACAAAACACCTCGTAAAAATAATAATCAACTAACTAATTATGATTTTAAAATGTCACTTTTGTTAAAATACAGTTAAAAACCAGCATATGAAACATGAAATCAGTATAAAATTTGTGAGTTGACGCATATTTTAGCTATTAATAATTATTATTACTTCACGTTAACAGTCGAATAACTGCTACTCTCCGAATGCACTCTGATTACCGAAGGACAGAGTGAATAAACATAAGGATAAGTTTTAATGACCACAGAAAAGAAAAAAATGTCACTCACCAGCCGCGTTATTCTTGGCATGGTATTAGGTATTCTGACAGGATTTATGATCCGTTCCCTTTTTGCTGATATCGCTTTTATTCATGACTATATCGTAAATGGCCTGTTTGATGTCGGTGGTAAAATCTTTATTGCCAGTTTAAAGATGTTGGTTGTTCCTCTGGTTTTTGTATCACTGGTTTGTGGTACTAGCTCATTAAAAGATTTAGCAACATTGGGTCGTTTAGGCGGTAAAACCCTTGCGTTTTATCTAACAACAACGGCCTTAGCAATTACGCTTGCATTAACAATGGCAAATATCTTTCAGCCAGGTGCAGGTGCCGATTTAAGTGCAGCAACAACCTTTGCCTCAAAAGAAGCGCCATCATTAGGTAGCGTTATTGTGGGTATGTTCCCAACTAACCCAATCAGTGCAATGGCAAGTGGTAACACCCTGCAGATTATTGTGTTTGCGGTATTATTTGGTATCGCTATCAGTGCTGCGGGTAAACCGGGTGAACGTCTAGCAGCCGTATTTGCTGATTTAAATGAAGTGATCATGAAGTTAGTAGCATTATTGATGAACATTGCACCATTTGGTGTGTTCTTCTTAATGGCTAAGCTGTTTACAGGATTAGGTCTTGACGCTATTTATAGCTTAATTAACTACTTCCTAGTATTAGTTGCTGCTCTATTACTCCATGCATTAGTTACTTACAGCGTGATGCTAAAAGCCTTTACTGGTTTAAGCCCACTTACATTTTTCAAGAAAATGGAAGATGCGGTAATGTTTGCCTTCTCAACCGCATCATCAAACGCAACCATTCCTGTCACCATGGAAACAGCAACTAAGCGTTTAGGTGTAAACAATAAAATTGCGTCATTTACTGTTCCACTAGGTGCAACCATTAACATGGACGGCACTGCAATTATGCAAGGTGTGGCAACGGTATTTATTGCGCAGGCGTTTAATATCGACTTAACCATGACCGATTACCTAATGGTTATTCTAACTGCAACGTTAGCATCAGTCGGTACAGCAGGTGTCCCTGGTGTTGGTCTAATTATGCTAGCGATGGTGCTTAACCAAGTTGGCCTACCTGTTGAAGGTATCGCATTAATCATGGGTGTTGACCGTCTACTTGATATGGTACGTACTGCGGTGAACATTACCGGTGATAGTGTCGTAACCTGTATTGTTGCTAAATCTGAAGGTGAAATGGATGTTGAGCGTTTCAATGATCCACTAGCTGCAACTGAAGATGAAGTTGTTCGCTTTCACCCTCTGCCACAACAACAGAAATCATAACAGCAAGTAAAAACTTGCGAACACAACATAATTCAAGGGCACTTAATGTGCCCTTTTTTAGGTTTGGGAAATAGGATTATAGAGACGAGGAACAGCGATTTCCTGACTAATGGTTGTGCTTCAGATATAAAAAAACCGCCTCAATAGACGGTATTTAACAGTATGGCTATTTATGCGTACTAGCTGCCATAGATAAATATCACATATAGATTTGCTATTTATCTTCACTCATACTTTTTACCAATTGTATCCCATGCCATTAAACTATTATTCAAACACTCATACGCATCAAATAAAAAGCAACCATCTTGATCGACAATTTTTGCTTTAATTTTTACACACTCGCCATTTTGTGGGGTAATAAAATAATGACCATCCAAGCGTTGAATTTTTGAAATTGTTTTTGTATTTATTGATACTATTTGAGTAACAATTAATTTAGCAAATTTTTCACTCCGGCTGCTCCTCAAATTTTGATGTTTAAGACGATTGGCAATATCAGAACATATAGTTAAACAATCATATTGGTTAATATCATTCTCTATAGTCTTAGCGGATACTTTTCCATCAAGACTACTAATCAAATAATCTTTGACCGACCAGCACCAAAGAAACGCTGATTCAATTTCATCCTGTACATGAGCGACTGGTTTAACTCCATTCACAACAAAACATTGATTATCAAAATCAACAAAACCATCAGGCCAAGTCAAGTTAGAAGACTTATCAATAAAACGAGCAACCTTCTGTTTAATGTTTCGTTCCAAGAGTGTTTCGTTATACATTCACATCTAGCCTTAAAAATATATGAGTAATAATTTTATGTGCGCAGCTTTTCCAACAGATCACTTTCATTGAGATTAGTTGTTTGATTTATTATTTTTAAAAGTATGCATCTAAAGCGAACCGATACGAGGTAACGTCCAGATACATGTAGTTATAAAAGCAATATTTCAATAGCAAACAAAAACTTTTAATAAAAAGGCTGTATTTAACATATAGCATCTAATCCGTACTATACGATCTCTATTCATATAAAAAGTATCGCTTAGGTCTTGTTTTGATAAGTTTTATTTAAAATAATTAGTCAAAACATGGTGTATTTAATTTATTGCTGATGTTAACAATAATAAAAATACTCCGTTGGCGATGTTTAACTGTCATAAGCCCTAAAAAGATAAAATTAACTCGACAACGCGCGGACAATAGATTCCCTATCGTGTTCGTAACCTCACTGTAGGGAATGACGGGGTTGGGTTTAGCATTCACAGTACAGAATGATGAGGTTGGGTTTGGCACTCATGGTGCGAATATTGATCTTTAGGCTTGGTATTCTCTGAGCCTAATATCCGTCATCTCGAAAGGGAGGCACGACCTATCCGTGATCTACTCACCACGTGATTGAGCTTTAAAGATGCCAGTGAAAATAGAAACCCTACAACGCGCGGACAATAGATTCCCTATCGCGTTCGTAATAACCTCACTGTAGGGAATGACAGGGTTAGGGTTAGCACACACGCTTTTCAACTCGGCTCTCACTACCTAAAGACTCGAAACTCCCCCTTTAAACCTTGCCACCTTTCCCCCATAAAAAAACCCAGCCTTTATGACTGGGTTCTTTAACTTATCACTACATCAGTAATTAACCGATGTGAGTAGCACCGCGCATGTACTTACGTAGTACTTCAGGGATCATAATACGGCCATCTGCTTCTTGGTTATTTTCAAGAATAGCAACCATAGTACGACCAACCGCTAAACCAGAACCGTTTAGTGTGTGTAGTAGCTCAGGCTTCTTCTCGCCTTTACGACGGAAACGCGCTTGCATACGACGTGCTTGGAAATCCCACATGTTTGAACATGAAGAAATTTCACGGTAAGTTTCTTGAGCAGGAACCCACACTTCTAAGTCGTAAGTTTTGCAAGAACCAAAGCCCATATCGCCAGTACAAAGTACTACTTTACGGTAAGGAAGCTCTAGTAGTTGTAGTACTTTCTCAGCGTGACCTGTTAGTTCTTCAAGTGCTGCCATTGAATCTTCTGGGCGAGTGATCTGAACTAGTTCAACTTTGTCGAACTGGTGCATACGAATAAGACCACGTGTATCACGACCGTAAGAACCCGCTTCTGAACGGAAACATGGTGTGTGAGCTGTCATCTTGATTGGCAAATCTGCTTCATCAGTGATGGTATCACGCATCATGTTAGTTACAGGAACTTCTGCTGTTGGAATTAATGAAAGAATGCGCGGCTCTTCATCATTCACTTTTTCAGTTAGTGGCTGGGTGTGGAATAGATCTTCACCAAACTTCGGTAATTGACCTGTACCAAATAGGCTGTCAGCGTTTACTAGGTACGGTACATACATTTCTGTGTAGCCGTGCTCTTCTGTGTGAAGATCTAGCATAAACTGTGCAATTGCGCGGTGTAGACGTGCAAATTGACCTTTCATTACGATGAAACGTGCGCCAGTGATTTTAACTGCGCTTGCGAAATCTAGGCCACCAGCCATTTCGCCAAGATCAACGTGATCTTTTACTTCAAAATCGTAAGCTTTTGGCTGACCCCAACGTAAAACTTCTACGTTCTCTGACTCATCTTTACCCGTTGGCACTGACTCATCAGCAATGTTTGGTAGCATTTGAGTGATAGTATCAAGTTGACCTTGAAGCTCTGCTAATGCTGCTTTCGCTTCATCAAGCTCAGAACCTAGGTTGCCAACTTCAGCCATAATACGTTCAGCTTCTGCGTGATCACCTTTCGCTTTTGCCTGACCAATCGACTTCGATCGCGAGTTACGCTGTGCTTGTAGCTCTTCTGTTTTTACTTGAAGAGACTTACGTTGCTCTTCTAAGTTGCGTAAAGTTTCTACATCAAGGTTAAAACCACGACGCGCGAGTTTTGCAGCTGTTTCATCCAGCTCAGTTCGAAGTAATTTAGAATCTAGCATGCTAATCCTGTGCTCTTAATAGTCTGAAATGCGCGTTATTTAGGCATTTCTTATTAAAATAGTTGTAGTTGGGAGGCAACCATAACAAATTGTTGCCAATCACTTAACGATACCCAAAAAGCCTTATTATTGGTAGCGCTTTAGCGGGCTTTTTGCATCTAAAGAAGCAAGATAATCCAACTTTTCCGATATTTTTATCTCTAAGCCCCGTTTTGAAGGCTGATAATAAACTCGATCACGAATTTCACGCGGTAAATACACTTCACCAGGCGCATAAGCACCCGGCTCATCATGAGCGTAACGGTAACCCTCACCATAACCCAATTCTTTCATCAGTTTGGTCGGCGCATTACGCAAATGTGGCGGTACTTCAAAATCAGGAAATTCACGCGCATCTGCTTTGGCAAGATTAAAGGCCACATACACTGCATTACTTTTAGCAGCGCAGGCTAAATACACAATCGCTTGCGCAATAGCACGTTCACCTTCATAAGCGCCAACACGGGTATAACAATCCCATGCCGACACAGCGACTTGCATTGCGCGTGGATCAGCATTACCAATATCTTCTGAGGCTATTGCTAATAATCGACGTGCAACATACAGCGGATCACAACCTGCTTGCAGCATACGCGCAAACCAATACAAAGCACCATCAGCATTAGAACCACGAATCGACTTATGTACCGCAGAGATCATGTCGTACCAAAGATCGCCTTTGTTATCAAACCGTGCCACTTTTTCACCCGTGACTTCTGCTAATAACTCTACCGTGATTTGTTTGATGCCCTGCTGATCTTCTTCAGCCATATCAATTAACTGTTCAAGATAATTAAGTGACATTCGTGCATCACCACGTACAAACTGCGCTAACTGCTGTTTTACTTCACCGACAAACTCAAAATCCGTTTCACTAATACCGCGTTCTTTATCTGTTAATGCTTGTTCAATCACTTCAAGAATTTCATCATCTTCAAGGGATTTTAACTTATACACTCGCGCGCGCGATAACAGAGCGTTATTGAGCTCAAATGATGGATTCTCAGTAGTGGCACCAATAAAGGTTACTGTTCCATCTTCAATATGCGGCAGAAATGCATCTTGCTGGCTTTTATTAAACCGATGCACCTCATCCACAAATAAAATAGTCCGTCGGCCTGCCATTTTATTGTCACGGGCTTTGTCTATTGCTGCTCGAATATCTTTAATACCGGAAGTAACCGCAGATACTCGCTCAACTTCGGCATTGGCGTAATGCGCGGCAACTTCGGCTAAGGTCGTTTTACCTGTGCCCGGTGGTCCCCACAGAATCATAGAATGTAATTGACCTGCTTTTAAAGCACGACGGAGTGGCTTACCTTCACCAAGAATATGTTGTTGACCTATGTATTCCTCGACGGTACGAGGTCGCATTCTTGCTGCCAAAGGTCTAAAATCCGAGGAAAAATCTAGGCTGAAATTACTCAATATAATGACTCCCCTAAGACAGAAAAAGGTGGCTTATTCGCCACCTTCTCATAATAATTAAATTCAATAACAATTAGTTACGTTGGTCATCTAGCTCCACACCTTTAGGCGGTGTAAAGGTAAATAAACTTGCAGCAGGCGTAGTACGTTTAAAATCACTTAAGACATATTTACTACGTTGACCATCTGTTTCAACTACCGAGAAATTACGTACCTGGCCAGTATTTGATACTGTAACCACAAACTTATCCATCGATGAGGTTTTATCTTTTGGTGTTAATGTAAATGTGTCGGCTAATTGCGCTACATTATACTTTGACCAATCACTGGCGCTATTACGAGTTAATAACACAAATGGCGTTTGCTCAGTGGCATCTTTAAGCCACATTGCTGTTACTTGCTCAACAAACGGACTGTAATACCAAACGGTTTTACCATCAGAAACTAATAAACTTTTATCTGGTGTTTCGGTTGCCCAACGGAATAAATTTGGACGCTTAATCGATAAATCACCAGTACCATTTACTAAAACTTCACCATCAGGACTGGTGACTTTTTGAGTAAAGTTAGCGCTAAATGCATTCACTTTATCGAGACGGCTGCTTAACGCTTGTTGTGGTGTTGCAGCCCATGCACTTGACGCAACCAACATTGGCGCAGCAACTAGCATGCTCATTACGAGTTTCTTCATCATATTCGCTAACCTCTTTGGTATTAAACTGCTGTGATAATCACTATCACAGCAGTTTGGTTTTCACTTTAGCGCTTCATAGCAAGTGAGTCGTTATTATCGATCATGATTAATCGTGTTGTTGTACTGGCGGCGGCGCTAACACTTCACGGTTAGCGTTATGCCCCGGTGCACTCACAATGCCATGCGCTTGTAATTGATCAACAATACGCGCAGCACGGTTATAACCAATCTTAAATCGACGTTGTACACCTGAAATAGATGCTCGACGCGTTTCTGCAACAAAAGCAGCGACTTCATCAAATAACTGATCTAAATCATCATCACCCGATGGTGCTTCACCCGGAAGCAAGCTATCTGCACCTTGATCTGAGTTTAGAATGCTATCGATATATTGTGGTCTGCCACGTGCTTTCCAATCATTAACCACATTATGTACATCATCATCAGATGCAAATGCGCCATGAACACGAATGGTGTGACTTTGACCTGACGGTAAGTACAACATATCACCCATACCTAATAACGTTTCTGCACCACCTTGATCTAAGATTGTACGAGAATCGGTTTTGGTTGATACAGTAAATGCCATTCGAGTTGGAATGTTAGCTTTGATCAAACCGGTAATAACATCAACTGATGGACGCTGAGTGGCTAATACTAAGTGAATACCTGCAGCACGGGCTTTTTGAGCCAAGCGAGCAATCAGTTCTTCCACCTTTTTACCCACAACCATCATTAAGTCAGCAAACTCATCGACAATCACCACAATACTTGGCATTTTTTCCAATAATGGTGGGTATTCATCCATGGTATCGCCAGGTTTCCATAATGGATCGTGAATTGGATGTCCCGCCTCTGCCGCTTCTTTCAGTTTAGCGTTATAACCTGCAAGGTTACGTACACCACAAGCAGCTAACACTTTATAACGACGTTCCATTTCACCGACACACCAACGCAGCGCATTACCAGCATCTTTCATGTCAGTAACCACTTCTGTTAATAGATGTGGAATACCTTCATAGATTGATAGCTCCAACATTTTCGGGTCAATCATAATAAAGCGACAATCTTCTGGCTTACATTTGTAAAGTAAGCTCAGGATCATTACGTTTACACCCACTGATTTACCAGAACCGGTGGTACCTGCAACCAATAAGTGTGGCATTTTACTTAAATCAGCCACAACAGCATCGCCCGCAATATCATTACCTAAAACGATAGGCAATGCGCCACCAACATTTTGGAATTGCTCACTGGCAACAACTTCAGACATATAAACCGTTTCACGGCTCTTATTCGGCAGTTCTAAGCCAATGTAAGGTTTACCCGGAATCACTTCAACTACACGTACTGATGTGGTTGATAATGCTCGTGCCAAATCTTTTGATAGCCCTGAAATACGACTAACTTTTACCCCTGGAGCAAGATCAAGTTCATAACGCGTGATCACCGGACCTGGGTAAATACCTTTAACTTGTACTTTGATTTTATAATCAGCAAGTTTTGACTCTATCAAAGCAGCAGTGGCTTGTAGCTCTGCATCAGACGCCTTTTCTACCGTTTTACGTGCAGGTTGCAGTAAGTCTAATGTTGGCATTGGTGATGTTGGTACTGGTAGATCAGGCTCTTTTTGCATTAAGAATGGATTATCTAATCCTGCAAGGTGTGCTTGTTCTTTTTGTTTATCACGAATACGTTTTAGGAAGATTTCTTCGTCGGTTAAACCTTCTTCTGAAGTATCAACATTCGCTGTTGGCACAAAAGATTCAGCAACCGGAGCAGCATAAACTTGTGATGCCGCAGGTTGTTCATTAACAACAGCGTTAATCACATTTTGTGTTTGCTCATCGACAGCAACAGTAAAGTCTTCATCTTTTTCAAGCTCGCGCTCAAGTGCTGATACAGACAAACCTTGTAGAGGCGCAGCTTGTTCTACAGGCGCAACGTATGGCTGTGGCTCAACTTGCGGCGCTGCTTGTTCAACTGGCGCAACATATGGCTGTGGCTCAACTTGCGGCGCTGCTTGTTCAACTGGCGCAACATATGGCTGCGGCTCAACTTGCGCTGCTGCTTGTTCAACTGGCGCAACATATTGCTGTGGCTCAACTTGCGGCGCTGCTTGTTCAACTGGCGCAACATATGGCTGCGGCTCAACCTGTGGCGCGACTTGTTCTACAGGCGCAACGTATGGCTGTGGCTCAACTTGCGGCGCGACTTGTTCAACTGGCGCAACGTATGGCTGCGGCTCAACCTGTGGTGCTGCTTGTTCTACAGGCGCAACATATGGCTGCGGTTCAACCTGTGGTACTACTTGTTCTACAGGCGCAACATATGGCTGTGGCTCAACTTGCGGCGCGACTTGTTCTACAGGCGCAACATATGGCTGTGGCGCGACTTGTTCTACAGGCGCAACATATGGCTGTGGCGCGACTTGTTCAACAACAGGCGTCATTAACGGATCGCTAACTGTTGCAGCTGAAGATGAACGAATAATTGGAGTGGTGTTTGATGGCGTATAAACAGGGTCTTTACGCTCAAACGAGTGTCCATGTGCAGATTCAACAGCAGATGAGGTTGAATAAGATGATAATAGCAAATCATCCTGAGCATCATTGTCGCTATTATTAAGATGCTGAGCATAAGGCATATCAGATTCAGCAGCGATATCCGCCGCAAATGGACGCATGATTTCATGTTTATCTGAACGTAATTTATTTAATATCCAGGTTAAACTTGAGAGTGTCTTTGCACCTAATTGATCAACAATCGTTACCCATGAAATACCCGTAAATAAGGTAAACCCAATTGCCCATGTAAACATGAGTAGTAAGGTTGCCCCTAATACATTGAGCAGTGGCAACGATATATTGGCAACAACATCACCAATAACACCGCCCGATGAGAAATACCAAATATCATCAAAGTTAAGATCAGCCAATCCACAACTACTTAGTACTAATAGCATTAATCCTAACCAGCGTGTACCGTAAACCATAAAATCCAGTGACAGTATTTTTCTGCGGTGATGATAAATAAACCAACCGAGCAATACTAAAACAATAGGAATAATGTAGGCCAGAGACCCAAAAATAAAGAACAGAGTATCTGCTACTAATGCGCCAAATGAACCGGCTTTATTTTGAACCACACCTTCCCAAGCAGTTTGTGACCAAGAAGGATCGGCGGGATTAAATGTGACTAGCGCAACCATCATATAAATGGCAACTAAAATACTGATGATCAAAAAACCTTCAACAATGCGTTGCCAACCTGATAAACGCATTTTGGGCAGTTTTTTACCTTTAAACTTCCTCAAGAATAACTCCGGTGTTTCTATCAAATTCGAATATTTTACCAAAGTGCTGATATTTTCAGCTACCAATGCTGTATTACGGTTAATAACAATACAGTATTCAATACCGAGCGATACCGTTGGCAAACTCACAAATATAAAGTAAATGTCTTAATGCCATCATTCTATACTAAAAGACCACATTGTCTGTGTTCGTCGCCCTTTAAAATAAAAATTTTTTCAATGGTAAGCAATATCTTCTAACCAATAAAAGCTAACTATCTCAACCGGCTAGTCCTTGCTTATTTTAGACGCTTAGTTGTCAAATAAATTCATCATTATGTCAATTCATAGTTTCGTTTGAGTGATTAAGCAGCAATTACTATTTTAAATCCGCATAAACAAATACACCCTGAATAACAATGACGTCATTCAGGGTGCATGTATATATTTACAATCTTACAGCAATTAAAACGCGACGATTTATCGAGTTTTGATAACCAAGTTATTGCTTTGCTTAACTTCTTCCATAACAACATAAGTACGAGTGTCATTAACACCCGGAAGACGTAATAGCGTTTCACCAAGCAATTTACGGTAAGCTGACATGTCTGATACACGTGTTTTCAACAAGTAGTCAAAATCACCAGAGACTAAATGACACTCTTGAATGTCTTCTAGCTCTTGTACTGATTTATTAAACTGTTCAAAAACGTCTGGCGCACCACGGTTTAAGGTGATCTCAACAAAAACCAATAATGAGGCATCAAGAAACTGTGGATTTAATAATGCTGTATAACCACTGATATAGCCTTGGCGCTCTAAACGACGTACACGTTCTAGACACGGCGTTGGCGATAGACCAACACGCTTTGAAAGCTCTACGTTTGAAATTCGACCGTCTTTTTGAAGTTCATTCAAAATATTGCGGTCGATGCGATCCAATTCCTTGGATGGTTTCTTTTTGGTATCTACCATTTTTTATTCCACCTTCTCACTTCCTTGCAAAAAAATATACTACATCTTATCTATTTTTAGAATCAAATACTCTAATAGTCAAACAATCAGTGATAAAGATCAGACGATCATGCTATTTACTCACCATAATTGTTTAATTGTATCTCAATCTTGTGATGGCGATTATCCTTCGTCATACGAGGATTATCCTGAAATCAGCCAATCAAAAACAAACATTTAACTATTTGTACCAAAACCAAGCAGATTATCAAAGTAAATTATTACATCAACACCAATATATTAACATAACTTAACTTATTGGCATTTTTAATCCAATATCAAATAGTTAAATCCGTCACTATCACGTTATTATTCGCAAAATTAAAATTACTTTTATGGGCTACTTTTCTTACGGAAGCTTGTGCTAGATCAAATTATCACGATCTGACTTTTCACTTTTAACACTTCAAAAAAGCCCTTTGCTACGGTATTTTTGTGATCTATATAACATCTCTAATTTAAGACGATTCAAGCGCATCAAACCTTTTTAGCTTAGCTTCAATAGTGTTAACAGATTATTGATTGTCTTACATCCTCTTCCTTTACGACTGCAATTTACCTACAATCAGTCTTCCATAATAATAATATTCAGCCTGGAGAAAAAATGAGTAACGTAAAACATTGTGAACTACTCATCCTTGGTTCTGGACCTGCAGGTTACACAGCGGCTGTTTATGCAGCACGTGCAAACCTATCACCAGTAATGATCACTGGTATGCAGCAAGGTGGTCAACTTACCACTACAACAGAAATAGAAAATTGGCCAGGTGATGCAGACGAGCTAACAGGCCCTGCATTAATGGATCGCATGAAAGCACATGCGGAAAAATTTGATACTGAAATCATTACTGATTTTATTAGCGAAACTGATTTTAGCCAACGACCATTCCGCCTCAAAGGTGAAACCGGTGAATACACTTGTGATGCATTGATTATCTCAACGGGCGCATCAGCTAAATACATCGGCCTAGATTCTGAAGAAGCCTTTAAAGGGCGTGGTGTTTCAGCGTGTGCGACCTGTGATGGTTTCTTCTACCGTAACCAAAAAGTTGCCGTTATTGGTGGTGGTAACACTGCTGTTGAAGAAGCATTATATCTGTCAAATATTGCCGCAGAAGTCCACCTTGTTCACCGTCGTGATAGTTTCCGTTCAGAGAAAATTTTAATTAATCGTCTGATGGATAAAGTCGCGAACGGTAATATCATTTTGCACACAGATCGTACCCTTGAAGAAGTGTTAGGTGACGACATGGGTGTAACAGGTTTACGTCTTAAAGATACTCAATCAGAAGCGACTGAAGAACTTGAAGTAATGGGCGTCTTTATTGCTATTGGCCACCAGCCAAATACAGCCATCTTTGACGGTCAACTTGAGATGGAAAATGGCTATATTAAAGTCCAATCAGGTCTTCACGGCAATGCAACTCAAACCAGTGTTGAGGGTATTTTTGCTGCTGGTGATGTGATGGATCACACCTATCGTCAAGCGATCACTTCTGCTGGTACTGGTTGTATGGCAGCCCTTGATGCAGAACGTTATTTAGATGCGTTAGCTGACCAACAATAAGTACATAAAGCGACTATTTATATAGTGGCTTTTTTTTCCTTACAGCAATGTGAATCTCAACCATGTTGCTGTAAGAGCGACCCACCATAAATACCGTAATGAAACCTTATTTATATGGATAAACAATTACAACGCGATTTGACCAAATGGTTAAAATCCCAAAGTAAGCTCGCCAAACGCTGGATGATGTTCAGTATTGGATTAGGGTTTACTTCGGGATTATTGCTTATCGGGCAAGCGGCTTTATTAGCCAATATTCTGCATCAATTGATCATCGAGCATACGGATAAGTATCAGCTTGTGAATCAGTTTATTGGGCTTATTGTCATTATCGGTTTACGCGCATTATGTAGCTGGGGACGAGAAGTTTGTGGCTATCGTTGCGGTGAACAAATTCGACTCCATATTCGCCAATTAATCCTCAACCGTTTACAAAATCTCGGTCCAGCCTACATTAAAGGTAAACCTGCTGGTGTATGGGCAAGTTTAGTACTTGAACAAGTTGAAGAAATGCAAGATTTCTTCGCGCGCTATTTACCTCAAATGTCACTTTCAGTGTTGATTCCTGTAGTGATTCTAGTAGTGGTCTTCCCACTTAACTGGGCGGCGGGTTTAATCTTCCTTATTACTGCGCCTTTAGTGCCATTCTTTATGGCCTTAGTGGGTATAGGTGCAGCAGATGCTAACCGTCGTAATTTTAAAGCATTACAACGCTTATCTGGCCACTTTTATGACCGTTTACAAGGGTTATCAACCCTACGATTATTCAATCGTGTTGATGCTGAGGCTGAAAATCTTGATGCCGCTTCACACGTATTACGTAAACGCACCATGGAAGTTCTGCGCTTAGCCTTTTTATCATCGGCGGTGTTAGAGTTCTTCTCTGCCATTTCTGTTGCGATTGTTGCAGTCTATTTTGGTTTCGCATTCATTGGCGAGCTCAACTTTGGTAATTACGGTGTACCTGTTTCATTATTTACTGGTTTATTCGTGTTGGTGCTTGCGCCTGAATTTTATCAGCCATTACGTGATCTTGGTACTTTCTACCATGCCAAAGCACAAGCCATTGGTGCGGCAGAATCCATTGTTGAGTTCTTAAATATTGAAGCTGACGAAATGAGCAATGGTGATACACCGTTACCAACACCTAATGCCATTCATATTAGCGTTACTGATCTCGAAGTGCTTAGCCCCGAAGGTCAAGTATTAGCAGGACCGTTAAGCTTTAACATTAATACCAATGAACATGTGGCACTTGTTGGCCCAAGTGGCGCGGGTAAAACCAGTTTACTTAATGCCCTGCTCGGCTTTTTACCTTACCGCGGCAGTATTAAAATCAACGATATTGAACTCAACCAACTTAAACATGAGCAATGGCGTCAAGCCATCAGTTGGGTCGGTCAAAACCCGTTATTAGTTCATGGTACGGTACGTGACAACATTACTCTAGGTAACCCTAGTGCCAGTAATGACGATGTCGATCAAGTTGCTCGCCAAGCTTATGCAGATGAATTTATTCAGCGTCTTGAAAAAGGCTACGAACACCATGTTGGTGATCGTTCTGGTGGTTTATCTGTTGGTCAGGCACAACGTATTGCCGTTGCGCGTGCGATGTTACAAAACGGCGCTTTTTGGCTACTCGATGAGCCTACCGCCAGCCTTGATGCTAATAGTGAACGCTTAGTATTAGAAAGTTTAGCGTTAGCTGTTACTAACCGCACGACCTTAATGGTCAGTCACCGTCTTGATCAACTGCATGCTATGCAGCGCATTTTGGTGATGGATAACGGTAAATTAGTTCAGAACGGTAGCTTTGAGACTATTAGTCATCAAGGTTTACTCGCTGAAATGCTCACTCATACAGATAAGAGGGATCTCGATGCGTGATTTAATCCCTTACCTTAAACTCTACCGCAAGCACTGGTTCGGTTTAACCTTAGGCATGATTCTAGGTTTATTAACACTATTGTCAGCTATTAGCCTACTGACCTTATCCGGTTGGTTTATTGCAGCTTCTGCGGTAGCGGGTCTCAGTATTATTGGTCGTCAAACCTTTAACTACATGTTACCTGGTGCTGGTGTACGAGGCTTTTCAATGGCACGTACGGCTGGACGCTGGGGTGAGCGTGTAGTTAGCCACAATGCTACCTTTAAGCTATTGGCTGACTTACGGTTATTCTTTTTCCGTAAGCTAACACCGTTAATTCCTGGTCGCCATGCTAATTTACGTGATGCCGATTTACTCAACCGTTTAGTCGCTGATGTTGATGCAATGGATCATGTTTATTTACGCTTAGTCAGCCCGCTGGTGATCGGCATATTAGGCATTATCATTGTTACTGGTTTTCTGGCTTGGTTTGATCCCACTATTGGTTTTACTCTTGGTGGTATTTTACTGGCGTTAATGATTATTTTACCGATTGTTTTTTACCGTTTAGGTAAGCGCAATGGTGAAACTCTTACTCACGCAAAAGCCAACTACCGTATCACGCTGTTAGACTGGATTCAGGGACACGCTGAATTATTACTGTTTAATGCCGAACAGCGTTACCGTCAACAAGCTGAAGCAGAGCAAGATAAACTGCTTGATGCGCAGCGGAAAATGGCGAGCTTAACCGGTATTGCTAATGGTCTATTAATGGCGGCAACAGGCTGGACATTAGTGCTGATTATGTGGATTGCAGCCAACGGTATTGCCGGTAACGCACCCGATCCGTTCGTGGCAATGGTCGCATTTACCACTATGGCTAGTTTTGAAATGATGATGCCAGTAGCGGGCGCTTTCCAATACTTAGGCCAAACATTATCATCTGCAAAACGTCTTAATGAAATTATTGACGCCACCCCTGACACTGTATTTGATCCTAACGGTCATACTGCGGTTGTTAACGGTGATATTAGCCTTAATAATATTAGCTACACCTATTATGGCAGTGATCAACCGGTTGTTAAGCACTTATCGCTTGAGATTAAACGCGGTGAAAAGCTGGCGCTACTTGGTCGTACTGGCTGTGGTAAGTCAACGTTATTACAATTATTGACTCGTAGTTGGGATCCTCAACAAGGCCAAATCCTTATTGATGGCGTCGATCTTACTCGTTGGAGCGAGCCTGCATTACGAAATGCGATTACTGTCGTCAGCCAACGAGTTGATGTCTTTAATGGATCATTACGTGAGAATTTAATCTTAGCTAAACCTGATGCTAGCGATGAACAATTGGTCGCTGCACTGGAAAAAGTGGGTCTTAAGAGCTTACTTGATGATAAAGGCTTAGATACTTGGCTTGGTGATGGTGGTCGTCATATTTCTGGTGGTGAGCGTCGCCGTATTGGTATCGCTCGTGCCCTACTGCATGACGCACCAATTCTGTTATTAGATGAACCAACTGAAGGGCTTGATCGTCGTACTGAGCAGCAAATACTGGACTTATTACTAGAGTTTGCCAAACATAAAACGGTGCTATTTATTACTCACCGTCTTGTTGGTCTCGATAGTATGGATCAAATTTGCTTAATGGATGAAGGTGAGATCATTGAACGTGGTCAGCATCAACAATTGCTGGCACAAAATGGTCGATATGCTGAATTATGTCGTCGCATTTAAGCAGCAATTAACGCACTAACACGCCATATAACGCCGATAATCGATTGTGATTATCGGCGTTTTTTTTATTTGTCGTTAAATGTTATATTGATTGCAGTAGTTTTTTGACGCCCATGTAGTTGATAACAAATGACGATTTATATTCCTGAAATTGATCCTGCATCATTACAGTTCCCAGATCCTAATACAGCTCGCACAGAACCAAATGGTTTATTGGCCTTTGGTGGTGATCTTAGCCCTCAACGTCTACGTCAGGCTTATCGACACGGTATTTTTCCATGGTACTCACAAGGTGAACCTATTTTATGGTGGAGCCCCAATCCGCGTGGCATCTTTATTCCGCAACAATTTACGCCAAGTAAAAGTTTGCGTAAATTTATGCGAAAAACCCCTTATCGAATTACACTCAATCATGCATGCCATGCAGTGATCCGCCACTGTGCTGAATCTCGTGGCCCAAATCAGACCTGGATCACTGAAGCAATGATTAACGCTTACCAAACATTGCATGATCAAGGTGATTGCCATTCAGTTGAAGTATGGCAAGACCAACAATTAGTGGGTGGTTTTTATGGCATCGCTGTCGGTAGCATTTTTTGTGGGGAATCTATGTTTTCACTCGCAGATAACGCTTCAAAAATTGCGTTATGGTATTTCTGTCATCATTTTAATCTCCATGGCGGCCAGTTAATTGATTGCCAAATGATGAATCCACATCTCGCTTCTTTAGGAGCTAGTGAATTAGATCGACAGCACTTTTTAAGCCTACTGCATCAACAACGCGATATTGCCTTACCCGCAGCCTGTTATCATCCACAAACTTTGGTGTTATAACGAATTAATAATGAAAGAATTATCCTTACAGCTCGGCCTTACACCTGAAAGTGACTGCAATTACTTACCACAGCAACGCGATCAACTTGGCGTGGTAATGGATCAACCTTGGCTCAACCCTAATGGTTATGATCTATTAATTAGTTCAGGCTATCGCCGCAGTGGTAGCATTATCTATAAACCGATGTGCAAAAATTGTAATGCATGTACGCCACTACGAGTTGATTGTACTCATTTCACGCCCTCTAAAAGTCAAAAACGCCAACAAAATCAACTCAAAAAATTACAGTGGCAATTTAAACAACAATTGGACCCTAATTGGTTTGAATTATATGAGCGTTACATTAATGTTCGTCATGCTAGCGGCTCAATGTTTCCAGCCAATAAACAGCAATTTTTTGATTTTATTACTGCGCCGTGGATGAATACTGCATTCTTGCACCTTTATGAAAACAATCAATTAATTGCTATTGCTGTTACCGATGTTTTTACTGACTCACTCAGTGCCGTTTATAGCTTTTTTGAGCCAGAGCATAAGCTTTCATTAGGCACATTGTGCGTACTGTTACAAATTGAAGTTTGCCGTCAAACTCAACGTCAGTGGCTTTACCCTGGCTATCAAATAGACCAATGCCGTGAGATGAATTACAAAGTTCGCTTTATCCCTCATCAAAAATTAATTCATGGTGAGTGGATCAGTTAAGTGTTGAAAACACGCAAAACGGTTAAATTAACCGCAAAACAAGAATGGGTTACATCTGCTTTTGTTAATTTACTGAGAAAAAATAGATTAATCGCGAACAATAGCTGACAAAAACAACTGGCAAGGGTAAAATTACGTCCTAAACTTTACACTCAAACAGTTTCAAGGCATTATCCAGCCCGATCAAGATGAATGGCTGGTAGCCTAAGAGGATTCAATGGCAAAAGAAGACGTAATTGAAATGGCTGGTACTGTACTAGATACACTACCAAATACTATGTTCCGTGTTGAGCTGGAAAACGGTCACGTTGTTACTGCTCACATCTCTGGTAAGATGCGTAAAAACTACATCCGTATCCTTACTGGCGACAAAGTAACTGTGGAACTGACTCCTTACGATCTAACTAAAGGTCGCATCGTCTTCCGCGCACGTTAATCTTTCTCTAAAAGATTAGTGCTGCAAATAAAACCCAGCCTTTTGCTGGGTTTTATTTTGACAGACGATGGTAACAAGTAGTCAAACATAAAAACGCCGCAGATAGTTGTTACTATCTACGGCGTTTTTGTTTATTACTCTTTCGCTAAAGTATTAGCTTAATGCGCGGCTTCCATCTCACTGCTGAACTGAAAATCTAATTCGCCATCAATGAAATCAACACGCACCGAACCACCATTCACTAATGAACCAAACAACAATTCATTCGCAAGTGGCTTTTTAAGGTTCTCTTGAATCACACGCGCCATTGGACGTGCACCCATCGCCTTATCATAGCCTTTATCTGACATCCACTCACGTGCACGCTCAGACACTTCCATAGAGACACCACGAGCATCGAGTTGTGCTTGCAGTTCTACGATAAATTTATCAACCACTTGGCCAATAATGTCTTTCTCAAGATGATTAAACCAAATGATATTATCAAGACGGTTACGGAATTCTGGCGTAAAGACCCGTTTAATCTCTGCCATTGCATCATGGCTATGATCTTGTTGAATAAGACCAATTGATTTACGTACCGTTTCCGTTACACCGGCATTGGTTGTCATTACAAAAATAACATTACGGAAATCAGCTTTACGGCCATTGTTATCTGTTAGCGTACCGTTATCCATCACTTGTAATAGCAAATTGAATACATCAGGGTGCGCTTTTTCAATCTCATCGAGTAATACCACTGAATGTGGGTTTTTGATAACAGCGTCAGTTAATAAACCACCTTGATCATAACCAACATAACCAGGAGGCGCACCAATTAAGCGGCTCACTGTATGACGTTCCATGTACTCTGACATATCAAAACGTAACAGCTCAATGCCCATTGTACGTGCTAACTGGACCGTCACTTCCGTTTTACCCACACCTGTAGGGCCTGCAAATAAGAACGAACCAACTGGTTTGTTATCAGCACTTAATCCTGCACGGCTTAACTTAATAGCTTCTGTTAATACATCAATCGCACTGTCTTGACCAAATACCAACATTTTCAAACGGCTATCAAGTGTCTGTAAAACATCACGATCACTGCTTGAGATTGATTTCTCTGGAATACGAGCCATCTTAGCAATCATCGCTTCGATATCACCAACGTTAACCGTTTTTTTACGGCGACTCGCAGGAGCTAAACGACAACGTGCACCCGCTTCATCAATAACGTCAATGGCTTTATCAGGTAGATGACGCTCATTAATGTATTTAGCCGATAACTCAACTGCGGCACGAATTGCTTTATTGGTAAAACGAACTTCGTGGTGAGCTTCATATTTTGATTTTAAGCCCATCAAAATTTTAGTGGTATCATCTAATGATGGCTCAACCACATCAATTTTTTGGAAACGACGTGACAATGCACGCTCTTTCTCAAAAATGTTGCTGTATTCTTGATAGGTTGTTGAACCCATACAGCGCAACTTACCGCTACTTAATAGTGGCTTAAGTAAGTTAGCCGCATCCACTTGACCACCCGATGCTGCACCTGCACCAATGATGGTATGAATTTCATCAATAAATAAAATCGCATGATCTTCTTTTTCAAGCTGCTTTAAAATACCTTTAAAACGCTTCTCAAAGTCACCACGATACTTAGTGCCCGCTAATAACGAACCAATATCAAGTGAATAAATCACACAGTCTTGAATGATTTCAGGTACTTGACCCTCAACAATACGCCATGCTAGACCTTCAGCAATAGCTGTTTTACCCACCCCAGCCTCACCGACTAATAATGGGTTGTTTTTACGACGACGACAAAGTACTTGTACTGTTCGCTCAAGCTCTTTATCTCGACCAATCAGTGGATCAATTCCACCTGATTTCGCAAGTAGGTTAAGATTGGTGGCAAAGTTCTCAAGTTTATCGTCAGAACTTTGCTCTGCGCGTTGTTCTTCCGTATTCCCCGTCTCTGATGGATTAATATCATCATTATCACTGCCTTTAACAGTGCCATGAGAAATAAAATTCACCACATCAAGACGACTAATATCACTCTTCTTAAGTAGATATGCAGCGTGCGACTCTTGCTCGCTAAAAATTGCAACTAATACGTTTGCACCTGTAACTTCACTTCGACCCGATGACTGCACATGAAACACTGCACGCTGTAATACTCGTTGAAAACTCAATGTTGGTTGAGTTTCACGGCTTTCGTCATCCGCTGGAATCAAGGGTGTTGTTTGTTCAATAAAAGAATCTAACTCTTTGCGCAATACATCAAGATCAGCGCGACATGCTAAGAGTGCTTCTTGTGTGGCTACATTATCTAATAGAGCCATCAGTAAATGTTCTACCGTCATAAACTCATGACGCTTTTCTCTGGCACGGGCAAATGCACCGTTCAGGCTCGCTTCAAGTTCTTTATTTAGCATAGGCACCTCCCCTAAAAACCACTCAATATGGCGTGCCGGAAAAAGATTATGCTTTTTCCATCGTACATAACAACGGGTGTTCATTTTCCCGTGCGTACATCGTTACTTGCGCAACTTTCGTTTCTGCTACTTCTGCGGTAAAGGTGCCACAAATAGCTTTACCTTCATAATGTACCGCGAGCATTAACTGAGAAGCCTTTTCCAAATCCATGGAAAAAAATGTTTGTAACACATCAATTACAAAGTCCATCGGTGTGTAATCATCATTGTTTAAAATTACTTTATACATCGATGGCGGCTTAACTTGGATTTCTTCCTTATCCAGTACATCAGATTCAGGATTCATCCATTCGTATAACTTACTCATAGTTTTATCTTAGTTCATTCATTCGTGAGCTGGCTATAGCCAAGTTAATAAAAGATTTTATCAAAATGTTACAAACAATACTTGACTGACTAGTTTATTTTACTACATTGTAAATTGTAGTAGATATAATCTGCATCAAAATCGCATTAGTATGCAATCAGAATTACTGAGTGTTCAACTAATGTCAAATGGAAATTGAATGCAAAAAGGATGTATAGCATGGCAACAGGTACAGTGAAATGGTTCAATAACGCCAAAGGATTTGGCTTCATCTGCCCCGAAGAAGGTGAAGACGATATTTTCGCTCACTATTCAACAATCCAGATGGATGGTTACCGAACACTTAAGGCAGGTCAACAAGTGAACTACGAAGTTCAAACTGGCCCTAAAGGTTACCATGCAAGTGCTATTGTTCCCGCAGAAGGCGACCTAGCCAAATAAGCGATACCAATATTAATTGCACATTAAAAGGTGGGTTATGCCGCCTTTTATTTGTTTATTCGAAATCAAATAACTTAATTTCTTATACAATATACCAATTACTCACCAACTTCGACTCTCATCGACCGTTATTCACTACTTAGGTTTAATTTCACTCAACCACTTTTCTTGCCAGCAAAAAAACATTGTCATTCCCCTTGCTAAAAAGTGAATAAAAACCGCATAAAAAACCAATGCGTCATTCTTTCAAACGCGACAAAAAAACAACAACAACTTTAACAAAAAACAAACATATCGCTCATACTTCTATCCTATGCCAATTTTTATTCGTTGCCTATATCAGATAGTTATCATGTTGCTTGTTTGAGAGTTAGCGCACGAGAGTATGATAGATTTGATGATTTTACCGACACTTAAGCCCTATACAAAACTTATAAGCTAACGGTTTAATCATTATGCTACAGCGATAAAAAAGGCCCAGCAAATGCTGAGCCTGATATAGTTTCTAAATTGCGCTAACAATTACATTTGTTCAATCATATCATCAGCAAATTCAGAACATTTACGCAGATTAGCGCCGTCCATTAGACGTTCAAAATCATACGTTACCGTCTTATTACTGATTGCCGCTTCCATTGAGCTAATAATCAAGTCAGCCGCTTCTGTCCAACCCATATGACGTAGCATCATTTCAGCAGAAAGAATCAATGAGCCAGGGTTAACTTTATCTTGACCGGCATACTTAGGCGCTGTGCCGTGAGTCGCTTCAAACAATGCCACGCCATCACCAATATTGGCACCAGGTGCAATACCAATACCGCCCACTTGAGCTGCTAATGCATCAGAAATGTAATCACCATTAAGGTTCATGGTTGCAATCACATCATACTCTTCAGGACGCAGTAAAATCTGCTGTAGGAAAGCATCTGCAATACAATCTTTAATTACAATCTCTTTGCCTGTGTTTGGATTCTTTAATGTCATCCAAGGCCCGCCATCAAGCAATTCAGCACCGAATTCTTGTAACGCAACATCGTAACCCCAATCTTTAAATGCACCTTCAGTAAACTTCATGATGTTACCTTTATGAACTAAAGTTAACGAATCACGATCATTATCAATGGTGTATTGAATAGCGGCACGTACTAGACGTTTAGTTCCGGCTTCCGATACAGGTTTAATACCAATACCACACTGTTGTGGGAAACGAATTTTAGTCGCGCCCATTTCTTGTTGAAGGAACTGAATGACTTTATCAGCTTCTGCAGTGCCCGGTTGGAATTCAACGCCAGCATAAATATCTTCAGAGTTTTCACGGTAAATCACCATGTCAGTTAACTCAGGACGTTTCACTGGGCTTGGTACGCCATCAAAATAACGTACCGGACGTACACAAATATAAAGATCCAGCTCTTGACGTAATGCAACGTTAAGAGAACGAATACCGCCACCAACAGGTGTTGTTAATGGGCCTTTAATTGCAACTTTATATTCGCGAATAAAATCAAGAGTTTCTTGTGGAAGCCATGCGTCATCACCATAAACTTGGGTTGATTTCTCACCGGTGTAGATTTCCATCCACTCAATCTTACGATCACCGGCATACGCTTTCTTAACTGCGGCATCCACAACTTTAATCATTGCTGGACTTACATCAATCCCGATACCGTCACCTTCGATGTACGGAATAATCGGGGTATTAGGAACAATCAATTTACCCGCAGCGTCTACTGTGATTTTCTGACCGGCTGTTGGTACAATTACTTTACTATCCATTTTAAATCTCCTGGCATCCATTTGTTATCATTTTGTAAGAGGCGAGCAAATCATACTTTAAATTTTATCAATACGTCAATTATGTAATTTTTCACGTATAATACCATTGTCTAACTCATCAACTCTTACAACAACGCGTATTTATGAAGCCAAACACCACAAAACGTCAACCTCTTCGTGACAATAATGAGCGAAGAGCATCAAGAAAAACAAATAAACCAAAGCGTCCTCGTGGACCACAAAAAGTGATTTTATTTAACAAACCTTATAACACTCTGACCCAATTTTCAGGTGAACCGGGCGATAGTACCTTAGCTGATTTTATTCCAGTCAAAGACGTTTATCCTGCTGGACGCTTGGATAAAGACAGTGAAGGCTTATTGGTTTTGACCAATGATGGTATTTTACAAGCACGCTTAACACAGCCTCAATCAAAACAAGCCAAAGTCTACTGGGTACAGGTTGAAGGTTCACCAACAGCAGCTGATTTACAACAATTGCGTGATGGAGTGACATTGAAAGATGGCCCGACATTACCCGCAGGTGTCGACGTAATCGAATCACCACAAATATGGGATCGAACGCCCCCTATTCGTGAACGTAAAAATATTCCAACCACTTGGCTTGCTATTACGCTACGTGAAGGTCGTAACCGTCAAGTTCGTCGTATGACTGCCCATATTGGTTTTCCAACATTGCGTTTAATTCGTTATCAAATGGCACAATGGACTGTGGCAGATTTAGCGCCAGGCGAGTGGAAAGAAATTACCCTACCCGCGCCAATTCAAGCGTAATTTAGTCGCCATCTTATTTGCGCTCTATGATTTACATCAGGGCGCATTATTCTCTTCAATACTGTAAAACTATTTTCCTCAACAAAAAACTACACATTTTTACTAAGATCCTCTATGATTGCGACAAATAGCAAACGTTTGCTATTTGGTTTTATAGTGGCGTTTCTAATAAAAATCTGTTGACGTTTTTTTTATAGCATTCAGTTTTTAAATACTTTTTTGGAACATCAATAGGATTATTTTCACTCTCGTTATCATTATCGATTATTTATTAGAGTGTGATTCTGCTCTCGATCTGTTTCAGGCGCAGGGTTTCTGTTAGAATTACGCCCTTAACACTAAATTAGCGACAGTAGAGAAATATGTCTGATAACAGCCAAAAGAAAGTCATTGTCGGCATGTCCGGCGGCGTAGATTCATCGGTATCCGCTTACCTGCTCCTTCAACAAGGTTATCAAGTTGAAGGCCTGTTTATGAAAAACTGGGAAGAAGACGATAACGACGAATACTGCTCTGCTGCAGAAGATCTCGCTGATGCACAAGCGGTATGTGACAAACTTGGTATTACACTGCACACCATTAATTTTGCAGCTGAATACTGGGATAACGTGTTTGAGTACTTCCTTGAGGAATACAAAGCAGGTCGCACACCAAACCCTGATATTTTGTGCAACAAAGAAATCAAATTTAAAGCCTTCCTTGAGTTTGCCGATGAAGTGCTTGCAGCCGACTATATTGCAATGGGTCATTATACTCGTCGTAGTTTCCCAACAGCTGAAGGTGAAAAACCTCAAATGCTGCGCGGTGTCGATAACAATAAAGATCAAAGCTATTTCTTGTACACCTTAAGTTACGAGCAAATTGCACGCAGTTTATTCCCTGTAGGTGAACTTGAAAAACCTGAAGTTCGTCGTATTGCTGAAGAGCAAGGTCTAATCACTGCTAACAAAAAAGATTCAACCGGTATTTGTTTTATTGGTGAACGTAAATTTACTGAGTTTTTAGGTAAATACCTTCCTGCTCAACCGGGTAAAATTGAAGTTGCAGATACCGGTCTCGTTATCGGTGAACACCAAGGCCTGATGTACCACACTCTAGGCCAACGTAAAGGCTTACATATTGGTGGTCAAAAAGGCGGTAATGGTCTTGAAGATGCATGGTATGTTGTTGATAAAGATCTAAAACGCAATGTACTTATTGTTGGCCAAGGTAAAGATCATCCTCGTTTAAAATCAAACGGTTTGATTGCCTCTCAATTACATTGGGTTGATCGTCAGCCGATCCGTGAGACAATGACATGCACGGTAAAAACTCGTTACCGTCAGCAAGATCTTCCTTGTACCATCATTCCAATGAATGATGAAACCATTAAAGTGATTTTTGATGAGCCTCAAATTGCAGTAACACCAGGACAATCTGCCGTATTCTATAACGGTGAAATCTGTCTCGGTGGTGGCATTATTGAAGAGCGAATTTAAAGGAGTTTTTGCGCGTGGCTTACTCTATTTATGATCGAACGATTGCGTTTGCAGGCATGTGCCAAGCAGTCAAATTAGTTCAAGACGTTGCCCGTAATGGCAATTGCGACTCAGCAGCATTAACTACCATGCTAAACAGTATTATGGCAACCGATCCAGCCAATACGGTAGGTGTCTATGGTAGCGAAGCTGATTTACGTATCGGTTTAGAAGCGATGGTACGCGATATTGATGGTTCGTCATCAGGCAGTGAGATAACACGTTATCTTGTTGGCGTTATGGCACTTGAGCGTAAACTATCAGCTCGCCGTGATAGTATGGCACAGCTGGGTGATCGCGTTAGTACATTGAAGCGTCAAACGGTGCATTTTGAAATACTTGATGAGCAAATGCTGAGTAATATTGCCAGTATTTACTTAGATATCATTAGTCCATTAGGACCACGGATTCAAGTATCAGGTACGCCAGCGCAATTACAACTCCCCCATGTTCAGCATCGAGTACGGGCATTATTACTTGCCGCTGTACGTAGTGCCGTACTGTGGAGTCAAGTTGGCGGTAAACGTCGCCATTTATTATTTGGTCGTAAGCAAATGCTAGAGCAAGCAAAAATCCTGCTCGCACGCAACTAAGTTAACGCATTGCTCACTCCCATTCAGCCTGAACAAATCAGGCTGAATATCAATTTTGTTTTAACCCTCATAAACCAGGAGAGATCAACATGGAACTGTCAGCACTGACAGCTGTTTCCCCAGTAGATGGCCGTTACGGAAGCAAAACAAGCGTACTACGCAGTATTTTTAGTGAGTTCGGTTTACTAAAGTACCGTACTATCGTTGAAATCCGTTGGTTACAAAAATTAGCCGCTACTGATGCTATCGTGGAAGTTCCTGCATTCAGCGCAGAAGCGAATGCTTTTCTAGATCGTATTGCTACTGAGTTTAGTGAGCAAGATGCACTTCGTATTAAAACAATCGAACGTACAACTAACCACGATGTAAAGGCTGTTGAATACTTCCTAAAAGAAAAGGTTGCAGAAGTTCCTGAATTGCATGCCGTTAATGAATTTATTCACTTTGCATGTACATCAGAAGATATCAACAACCTATCTCATGCACTTATGCTAACAGAAGCACGTACAAGCGTAATGCTACCTGAAGTGCGTAATGTTATTGATGCGATTAAAGCACTAGCAAACGAATACCGTGATATGCCAATGCTTACTCGTACTCACGGTCAGCCTGCTTCTCCATCAACAATGGGTAAAGAAATGGCTAACGTGGCGTACCGTATGGAACGTCAATATAAGCAAATCGAAAACGTTGAAATTCTTGGTAAGATCAATGGTGCTGTTGGTAACTACAACGCTCATCTATCAGCTTACCCTGATATTGATTGGCACCAATACAGTGAAGAGTTTGTGACTTCATTAGGGATCACATTCAACCCTTACACAACTCAAATTGAACCACATGATTATATTGCAGAATTGTTTGATGGCTTTGCCCGTTTCAACACTATTTTGCTTGATTTTGATCGTGATATTTGGGGTTACATTGCTTTAGGTCACTTTAAGCAAAAAACGATTGCTGGCGAAATTGGCTCTTCAACTATGCCACATAAAGTTAACCCAATCGATTTTGAAAACTCAGAAGGTAACCTTGGCCTAGCGAATGCTATCTTTGGTCACTTAGCACAGAAACTTCCGGTTTCTCGCTGGCAGCGTGATCTAACAGATTCAACAGTATTACGTAACCTAGGTGTTGGTTGTGGTTATGCCATTATTGCTTACACATCAACCCTAAAAGGTATCAGCAAGCTTGAGCTTAACCAAGCAGCACTAGAAGCTGAACTAGATCGCAACTGGGAAGTACTTGCAGAGCCAGTACAAACAGTAATGCGTCGCTACGGTATTGAAAAGCCGTATGAAAAGCTAAAAGAGCTAACGCGTGGTAAGCGTGTTGATGGTGAAGGCATGCGCACATTCATTGATGGTCTAGAATTACCTGAACATGAAAAAGTACGTCTAAAAGAGCTAACACCTGCAAACTACATTGGTGATGCCGTTAAGCTAACTGATCTGCTTTAAATTATTCGCTAGATAGATTAATTCCAAAAGGACGCTATTAATATACCGTCCTTTTTTATTAACCTAATATTGAAGATCTTCTGACGTTGTATTGACGCAAGAAATAACACATCCTTCTATACTTTTAATCGTTATCTGAGCTTAATAATCACAGCTTTATATCTTCAACTAAGTATTCAGAAAACGAGATGTTCTGAAATATACATAAAAATATAAAATTAAAAATAACTTCACCTTATTTCACCAATAAGAAACAAATCCCACTATTCATAATAAGAATAATTAGCAAAATTAATATTCACTGCCTTATAAAACAATGCACTAGAATAGTATAAAAAATAATAAATAAAATCTGATTTATTATTTTATTGTTTTCATAACTCTTCAGAAGCATCTCTAATTTGTTTTTGCTATCTTAATTATGACAATTGGCTAACAAAACAGTAGAGTTATTTCATCGTGACCATCAGACGTCCTTCAGTTTCATTTTATAGCATTGCATTAGCGACTTTACTTATCGCTATCAGTTTAGTGACGTTAGCACTTACTTCACAAACAGTTGGCCGTCAGTTGTTTAAATATAACCTCGAGTCATTTGAGCACCAACGCTCTGAAAACTACTTACACAGTATTCAATCAACATCTATTTTACTTGATAATCTTCAATACCACCTTTCCTATACTTGCGATAAAGAAGACATTTCAGAACTTGAGCGTGCCAGTTATTATTCATCACATATTCGCAGCATTAGTTTAGAAACCAAGTCAGGTAAAGTTTGTGGTGACCATTCCAACCTCAGCCAACTTTATGGCTCACCCACAAAAAAAATCCCTTTAAATCGCGAAGTGGTTATTATTGCTAATGCTGATAATAATGAGTCGATTGTTCAATACCGTAAACAAGTTGTTGGCGGTGTTATTACTGTCGATATCGCCAAACAACCAACCAACGCATTACTGTCTAATGCATGTGATCAATGTTGGTTGCAAGTTATCGAAAATGATGGCATATCGCTGTATACTGGTGGCATTAATAAAACATCAAAACTACCGTCATCAACAACGGCATCTAACCACGATCTTAAGGCTATTGTTAAGCCTATTTTATCAATACCGCTGCATAATAAAGCATGGATAAGATATTACGTGACCCCAAAAGTCATTGCTGACTACCGCGCTCATATTAAACCGTTTTTATTACTTATTCTAAGTGGACTAATTTTTATTGTGTTAGTGATGCTATATCGTCGTTATCATAGCACCAGTATTATTAAATTCTTGATACTCAATGCTATAAAGCAAAATCATTTAGTGCCTTATTATCAACCTATTATTGATGCAGAAAAACGCATAATTTGTGGCTATGAAGCATTAATCCGTTGGGAAACAAAAAAAGGTAAAGTTATTCTACCGGATGAGTTTATTCCTCAATGTGAAACCAATGGTGTAATTACGCCATTAACATTCCAACTCATTAATACCGTTGCACGTGATATTCGTAAACTAGAGATGCAACACGGTAAAACTCTGCCTTATTATTTCAGTATCAACATCAGTGCGAGTGTACTGCAAGATCCTGAGCTTATTGACATAACACGTTCAGCATTAGCCCATTACCATATTGCTCCACATAATTTAGCCTTTGAACTAACAGAACGCGCTCCGATTGATAATATTGAGCAAGCAGAACAAAACTGTATCAAGCTAAATGCTATGGGTATTCAAATTAAGTTAGACGATGTAGGTAACGGCTACTGTGATTTCTTAGCATTACAAAAATTACAAGCAACAACGATAAAAATCGATAAAGTTTTCATTGATGATATTGATTCTTTAGCTGCAAGTTCTATTGTTAAATCATTAGTTGCGTTTGCAGAAAAAGCTGAGGTCGAAGTGATTGCTGAAGGTGTTGAAACAGAACAACAAGCAAAAATATTAACTGAATTGGGTATTCGTTATCATCAAGGCTTTTTATACAGTAAGCCGATACCATTTAGTAAATTAGCAAGTAGCAAAAACTTTAATGTCTAAAGCTGAACAGCATATATTAAAGAATAAAACTTCAAAATGGCATACTGATCATATCTTATGTAGTAATGACATGATCAGACGTTGTTTAGTTATCTTTTTTAATTTACTGATACTGGTAATCATTGTTGGTTTTAGTCTACGCCAAGAAATAAACGAGACACGTTTATATATAGAAGCAAATCTAAATCAAATAAAAAACATGACAGATTCACTCGCGTATCGAAATAAACGTTATGCGAATACTGCAACAAAAGCTATCGCTAATATGGATGAGTACAATAAAAAATTACAAGTACTGGCAGAAATTCATTACTATCCAAAATTAAAAGAATTTGGCTTTAATCGTGGTATTTATTCTAATAACTTATTTAATGGTAGTTTGGTTGGCCCTGGGTTTCCTAATCAATTAATTCAAAAAGATACTCATTTATTTGCTGTATTAGATGAATTATGGGCAGAACAGCAACATCATCCTATTGTTTATAATTATTACTATGTTTCTCACACGTTGAAATATTTCTATCTCTCATCTAAAGTTCCAGTAGATAAATTTAACACCACCAAAGAATACTTTTCTACCGACTTTTATTATAAACAACGATCGCAGTCTCAACAACTTAATGAATTACAAAAAGGAATGTATTACACTTATCCTTATTTAGATTTTTTTTCTAAAGAAATGGTCGTTACAATTAAATCTCCTGTTTATAAAAATAATAAAATCGCAGGTGATATTGGTATCGACATTCCAGTAAAATCACTAATACAATCAATCATATTACCCCAAGAATTGAAGTCATCACTCAACTTTTATCTGTATGTTATAGACAAAAAGAAAAAAATTGAAATTTATAATGGTTATAGCAATCGACTATTACCTTCAATTCCGGTGCATACTTATTTAAATAAGAACACCTTAATTTTTGCTAATATATCACCGTGGTTTTTTGTTAACTTTGCAATAAAAATAACCATATTAGGTCTTTCGCTATTAATTATTCTCAATTATATGAATACGATATTAAAGCGACATAAATTTCAAAAGCAGCGTTATCAATTAGAAGCGTATACTGATTTACTCACTGGATTATTTAACCGTCGAGTAATGGATACAATTATTAAAGATATCGTGACAGAGAATAATAAAAATGGTCAACCTACTGCACTTATTATATTTGATGCCAATGATTTTAAGATAATAAATGATAGTTATGGCCACGATATTGGTGACTTAGCATTGAAGCATATTTCATCAACCATTACTGATATGACACGAGATAGTGATATTTGTATTCGACTCGGTGGGGATGAGTTTTGCGTTGTGTTACCTAATGCCGATTTAGAACAAGCATTAATCATGGCTGACCGATTAGAATTAGCTATTTTTAGCAGCTACTTTTGCCATTACAATATTAAAATATCGATTTCAACAGGCTGTACTGTTATAGAAAAAAATGAAAGTTTACACAATGCGTTAGTGCGTGCAGACAAAATATTATATAAAAATAAAAAAAATAAAACTGAAAATAAAAAAGCATTACAAAAACAGTTAAATAATTATATTTTCAAATCTCCACCAAACTTTCCTAAACAAGAATAACGCCCTGTAATCACTGGGCGTTATTCATATACTAGTAATTATGCTTGTAGGCATGCAACTGCATGTTGGTAAGTCCCTTGCAGTTCTGGCTTTTTCTCAGCACAGATAGCAATAGCTTTAGGACAACGTGTTCGAAAAACACACCCAGATGGCGGGTTCATCGGTGACGGTAAATCGCCTTCTAACAACTCAATATGTTTATTGCGCTCTAACTGTGGATCAGGGATCGGTACCGCAGACATTAAAGCTTTGGTATAAGGATGCTGAGGATTAGCAAACAAAGTTTTACTCTCCCCCATCTCAACCGCATTACCAAGATACATCACCAAAACACGATCAGAAATATGTTTAACCACAGACAAATCATGAGCAATAAAGATTAAGCTTAATCCCATTTCTTTTTGAAGTGATTTAAGTAAATTCACCACTTGCGCTTGAATCGATACATCAAGTGCTGATACAGGTTCATCACAAATAATCATTTTAGGCTTTAAAATCAGCGCTCTTGCAATACCTATACGCTGGCATTGACCGCCTGAAAACTCATGCGGATAACGGTTAATTACGTTCGGTAACAAGCCAACCTTGGTCATCATTGCTTGAACTTGTTGCTTCACTTCATCGGCGCTTAAGTGACTATAAAAAGCTTTCAAGGGCTCTGCAATAATTTCACCAACAGTCATACGTGGGTTTAACGATGCTAATGGATCTTGGAAAATCATTTGAATTTGCTTACGTGTTTCACGTAATGCGCCGTGATTAAGTTTGGTCAAATCTTGCCCTAACCACACCACTTGACCATCGGTCGCTTCCACTAATCCAATAATAGCGCGCGCAAAAGTTGATTTACCACAGCCAGATTCACCAACAACGCCTAAAGTCTCACCTTCATAAACACAGATATTGACGCCATCAACAGCTTTTAATTTTGAAGGCTGACTCCAAGGCCATGCTGATTTAGACGCAATGTTAAAGTGCACCTTGAGATTTGTAATATCCAATAATAATTTCTTTTCGACTTTCATTACTATGCTCCCATATCAGCAAAACAAGCACGTAATCTATCTTGTGCAAATGGCATTAATAGCGGTGAGTCTTGTTTACAGCGTGGCAGTACACGATGGCAACGTTCTTGATATGGGCAACCTACAGGCAAGCGTAATAAGTTAGGTGGATTACCTGGAATTGTTGGCAAATCTTCACCTTCAGTATCTAAACGCGGAATCGCACGTAGCAATCCTTCGGTATAAGGATGACTTGGACGATAAAAAATATCGTTAATATCGCCATATTCCATCGTCCGTCCGGCGTACATCACCAGCACTTTGTCACAACTACCCGCAACCACACCAAGATCGTGAGTGATCATAATGATCGAGGTATTAAAATCAGATTTAAGATCATTGAGTAATTCCATGATCTGCGCTTGTACAGTCACATCAAGTGCCGTTGTTGGCTCATCTGCAATTAATAATTTTGGTCGACATAATAATGCCATCGCAATCATTACACGCTGGCGCATACCACCTGAAAACTCATGCGGATACATCGTCATACGCTGGCGCGCTTCAGGGATTTTAACCGCATCCAACATTTTTACTGATTCTTCAAAAGCTTGAGCACGACTCATCCCTTTATGTAACATCAGCACTTCCATCAATTGTTCACTGACTTTCATATAAGGATTGAGTGATGTCATTGGATCTTGAAAAATCATCGCAATTTGTTCAGCACGAATGCGATTTAGTTCTTTTTCTGATAGATTTAAAATCTCACGCCCTTCAAATTTGGCGCTACCACTAATAATGCCGTTCTTTGCTAATAAGCCCATAATAGCGAACACGGTTTGACTTTTACCTGAGCCAGATTCACCAACAATACCTAAAGTTTGGCCTTGTTCTAACGAAAAATTTAAATCATTAACCGCTGTAACATTGCCATCTGGTGTGGTGAATTCAACCCGCAAGTCTTTAACTTCTAACAAACTCATACTACTTCCTTGTTATCAACGCTAAGCACCGTACATTCGCTTCGGTTATTATTTATTATCAAGTGAATGATATTGGCGATACCCTGCTATTGTTTTCACTTTGATGAGCAACAGAAGGGTCGCGGCTTATTTCTATCTATCTTTTGGATCTAGCGCATCACGTAAACCATCGCCGACATAGTTAAAACAAAATAATGTAATCACCATAAAGCCAGCAGGAAACAATAACTGCCAAATAGCCACTTCCATTGTTTGTGAACCTTCATGCAACAATGCTCCCCAACTCGTCATTGGCTCTTGTACACCTAATCCAAGGAAGCTTAAAAACGATTCAGTTAAAATCATTGCAGGCACCAGTAATGTTGAATACACCGCTACGATGCCTAAAACATTTGGGACGATATGGCGAGTAATGATCCGCCATCGACTCACACCACATACATGAGCAGCTTCTATGAATTCTTTACCGCGTAACGATAATGTTTGACCACGCACAATTCGCGCCATATCAAGCCAAGAAATCGCACCGATAGCAATAAAGATCAGCATGATATTACGACCAAAAAAGGTCACTAACACAATCACAAAAAACATAAATGGAATTGAGTATAGAATTTCTAATATACGCATCATCACTCGGTCGGTTTTACCGCCAATAAAGCCCGATGCCGCGCCATAAAGTGTGCCAATAACCACCGCAACTAACGCGCCTAACAGCCCTACCATCAGTGAGATTCGACCACCGATTAAGGTACGCGTATAAAGATCACGTCCCAGACTATCAGTACCAAAAAAGTGTCCTTCAGCTCCTAGCGATGGCGCTGCATGCAACGCATACCAGTCAGTATCATCGAACGCATATTGACTCACCATAGGACCAAAAATGACCGCCAACGAGATCAACCCTAAAATAACTAACGACACCATCGCCGCTTTATTACGAAAAAAACGTGAGCGCGCATCTTGCCATAAGCTACGGCCTTCTATTTCAAGGCTTGATGAGAATTTCTCTAGCGCTTCAATATTATCTTTTTTAGTTAAAATCATAATTATCAGCCTCTTAATAACGAATTTTAGGATCGATCATTGCTAATACAATATCGACAATGGCATTGAAGATAATGGTTAGCGAACCAATCAAAATCGTAATTCCCAGCACTAGCGAGTAATCACGGTTAAAGGCTGCATTGACAAATAATTTACCGATACCAGGTAAACCAAAGATAGTTTCAATCACAACAGAACCGGTAATAATACCGACAAAAGCAGGCCCCATGTATGACACCACAGGTAATAATGCAGGACGTAAAGCATGCTTTAAAATAATATGGCGGTAACTTAAACCTTTAGCACGAGCAGTACGAATGAAGTTACTGTTTAAAGTTTCAATCATGCTGCCACGAGTAATACGAGCAAAAGTTGCAACATACAATAAAGCCATACCTAGCATCGGCAAAATAACAAATTTTAGCGATCCGTCTTGCCAACCACCAGCAGGTAGCCATTGCAAATTAATCGCAAAAATATAGATCAATACTGGTGCGAGAATAAAGGATGGCATCACCACCCCCGCCATCGCAGTTGACATGATGGTGTAATCAAGCCAAGTGTTTTGCTTTAACGCCGCTATAGTGCCGACACTCACGCCCATAACTAACGCAAAGATAAACGCAAAAAAACCGATTTTAGCGGAAACAGGTAACGCTTTAGATACCAATTCGTTAACCGTAAAATCTTTATACTTAAATGATGGTCCAAAATCTCCTTGCACAATATTGCCTAAATAAGTGGTGTATTGTTCAAACACTGGCTTATCTAAACCATATTTTGCTTCAATATTAGCGAGTACTTCCGGTGGTAAAGGACGATCTGAAGTAAAAGGGTTACCGGGGGCGAAGCGCATTAAAAAAAATGAGATGGTGATCAATACCAAAAGTGTCGGTATCGCTTCAAAAATCCTTTTAGCAATGAATTTAATCATATAAAGCTACCGTATTTGCTGTGCGTGCGAGTGCTGCCTTCATGTTAGAAGGCAGCTAATTATTATTGTGAAAAGCGTATTATTTAGCGATGAAGTACATATCTTTTGAGTAGATATTGTCTTCTGGGTTTTTCATTGGGTAACCACCAAGTTGAGGATTAACCAAACGTGCATTAACATAATGGTAGATAGGCATAATCGGCATATCATTCGCTAAGCTAGCTTCAGCACGTTTATAATCTGCTGCTCGTTCAGCCGCTGTTGGTGCAAGAATTGCGTCATCAATGGCTTTGTCGTAATCAGCACTGGCGTATTTAGGGTAGTTTTGTGAGTGACCGGTACGCATAATGGCTAGGAAGGTTGACGCTTCATTATAATCGCCACACCAACCAGCACGAGAAACATCAAAGTTACCTTGACGCTTACTGTCTAAATAGCTTTTCCACTCTTGGTTTTCAAGTTGTGCCTCGACCCCTAAACTTTTTTTCCACATTGATGCAATCGCAACTGCAATCTTTTTATGGTTCTCAGAGGTGTTGTATAACACTTTAAATGTCAGTGGATTATCTTTGCTATACCCGGCAGCCGCTAATAATGCTTTGGCTTTTTCTAAACGCTGCTTTTGATTTAATTGCGCGTACTCAGGCATTTCTACTTCAAGCCCGTTAGTTGATAACGGGGTAAAGTTATAAGCAGGGGTTTCACCTTTGCCAACAATAAATTTAGCTAATACATCACGATCAATCGCGTACGATAGCGCTTTACGCACGTCACCATTATCAAATGGTTTACGCGCAGTATTAAATTCATAATAGTAAGAACATAGGTAAGGCGTTACTTTTACATCTTGTGGGTATTCTTTTGTTAGACGTTTAAAATGCTCATTCGGCATTTCATTCGTCATATCAACTTCACCAGCAAGAAAACGGTTCATTGCTGCAACTTGGTTTTCAATCGGTAAGAATGTCACTTGATTGATAACCGTCTCTTTATTATTCCAGTAATTATTATTACGGATTAATACAATACGTTCGTTCACAACCCAGTTATCAAGCTGATAGGCACCGTTAGATACGTAATTGCCCACTTTAGTCCATTGATCTCCGAACTTTTCAACTGCATTTTTATTTACTGGCTTCATTGATGTATGAACCAGCATTGCAGCAAAATACGATAGAGGCTTATCTAGTGTTACTTTTAATGTATGTGGATCAACCGCTTCAACACCTAATGTCTCTGGTGATTGTTTGCCAGCAATAATATCAGTGGCGTTGGCCATGGTGGTCATTTCAAGGTATGACGCATAAGGAGACGCTGTTTTTGGATCGGCAAGACGACGCCAAGTATAAACAAAGTCATCAGCAGTTACTGGATCGCCATTTGACCACTTAGCATCATCACGTAGATTGAAAATCCAAGTTTTGTTATCCGTTGTTTGCCACGATTTAGCGACACCTGCGACCAAGTTACCTTCAGCATCTTGGTTAACTAAGCCTTCAAGTAAATCGCGAATAACATTAGATTCAGGTACACCAGATACCTTTTGTGGATCAAGTGATTCAGGCTCAGTGCCATTAGCACGAACCAATTGTTGTTTTTCTGCTAATTTAATATCGGCAGGAACTTGTGCTGCAAAAGTTGAAAAAGAAGGAAGAGCAACAACTAGACCTAAGCCAAGCAACACTGCTTGAGTAATTTTATTCTTATACATGCATTAACTCCAATACATCAATTTATAACATCCATGACATTCTCAGCAGGTCATCTTAATTAATAACAAAATAGTTACTCTCAATCCTAGAGAACAGCTAACAAACCGAAGAATTGTCTAAAACATTAACAGGAGTTATATTAATTTGCCACAAACAGACAAATAAAACACATTTCATACCAAACATTTAGTTAACAACAGCTAACATTGACTAGATCAATATCACATTCATAGATTTTTAAACCTATAATGAGTAAGGTTAAAGCCATTAATATTATTAAAAATTGCTTAAAAGTGCTTTTTAACGGTTATAATTTGTACATCAATTCGAATCTAGAATATAAAACTACTAAACAACACTATCAAAGAACACAAATAAAACATTGACGTTACATTTTAGACATAAAAAAAGGCATCACCTTAGTAATGCCTTCTTATATAAATCGAGTTAAGTTTACTTATTTTCGCTATCTAGTTTAATAAGCTGCTTATTTTCACTTACTGCTTGTTGTTTTTGTTCAAGTAATAGCTGTGCTTCATCATCATGGTTTTTATCATTAATGCCAACATCAGCCATCATCTGCTTCACTCTTTTACAAGATATACGTTTATGCATAATCAACTTCTCCGCTGTTAAATGATGCCAGCAGACCGTCACTACCACTTCACTGCTTGGCCTTATACCAGCTCAATACTTTCTTGGTGCTCTTCACTCTATAAATATGGCACATCAAGTTTAATCTCACCGTATTATTGACACTATTTTTGCGTATTAATAACAAAAGGATCTTAAAATAGTAACAGATAGATTATTTTAGCGAACAACATCATAAGCTGGCAAAGATCCTATAAATAAGCCAATAAGCTCGCTATCATTTACTCATTAAGAAATATATTCCGTACCACGTTAAATTTCTTAGTAATCCCTCTGTTATTTCATACGGTGAGAATAAGAGTAAATTATGAGACCCACAGGCTGCATTTCACGACCAAGTCCATCCCGTTTTCGCACGAGTTATGTTCCAACAACAACGGCAAATCGAGATAAGAATAAAAATAAGAAATAGTATTTATCGTTAATGTTTACCTATAAAAAAAGGAGCTGAAATCAGCTCCTTTTCTTTATAAATCAAAATTTTATTTCGACCAACGATCCGCGGCAGAATTATCGGTTTCACGCGCATCGACCCACCGGCTTTCCGATGGTGTTTGTTCTTTTTTCCAAAATGGCGCGCGGGTTTTCAAATAATCCATAATGAATTCACAGGCTTCAAATGCAGCACCACGATGCGCACTTGTAACACCAACAAACACAATTTGATCTCCTAACTCAAGATCACCAACACGATGGATCACTCGTGTTTGTAATAATGGCCATCGACTACGTGCTTGAACAATAATCTCTTGCAAGGCTTTTTCTGTCATGCCCGGATAATGCTCTAACGACAAACCCGTAACTGCATCACCTTGATTAAAATCACGCACTTTACCAATAAACGTAACCACAGCGCCCGCTTCATTACCTTCAGCAAGCTTGGCATATTCATCTGCAACTGAAAAATCTTGATGTTGGACTGAAATCATATTAACCCCCAGTGACTGGTGGGAAAAAAGCAACTTCATCACCATCTTTAATGGCAGTATCTAATCGACAAATGGTTTGATTAACGGCAACCAATAATTTACCCGACTCTAATGCTAACTGCCACTTATCACCGCGAGATAATAAAGACTGGCGTAAGTCATCTGCTGTTGCAAATTCTGCTGCAACCTCAAGCCCATCAACACCAACTAACTCTTTAATTTGAGCAAAAAATAGTACTTTAATCATGCTTCAACCTTAAAGTGTCCAGATTTACCACCGGTTTTCTCAAGTAATCGTACTTGGCTAATGACCATGTCTTTTTGAACCGCTTTACACATATCGTAGATCGTTAATGCCGCAACAGAAGCTGCTGTTAACGCTTCCATTTCAACGCCCGTTTTACCAGTTAGCTTACAGCAAGATTCGATGCGTACTTTATTCTCAGCAACAATAGCTTCTAATTGAACTTCTACTTTAGTCAATAGTAATGGGTGACATAATGGAATCAAATCCCAGGTTTTCTTTGCAGCTTGAATACCTGCAATGCGCGCTGTTGCGAAAACATCACCTTTATGGTGCTGACCAGAGACAATTAATGCCAAGGTTTCAGGCGCCATATGCACAAATGCTTCTGCACGTGCTTCACGTACTGTCTCAACTTTTGTTGATACATCAACCATGTTAGCTTCACCTGAAGCATTAATATGGGTAAACTGATTCATTCTTTATTCCCAATAAAAGCAATAACTTATGCACTACCGATAGGTATATATTGATAGCTAATGTATTATTTATCGTCGTACTTCGTATAACCTAGCCACCAATAGATGCAAGGTTTGGCGTCATGCCAGTTTTACCTTCATCAAGAAAGTGACTAACGGCTTTAGTATTTAAGCTCGCTTGAATACGCTCAATAAGTTGTGGTTGCTGGCTATCGTCAGCTAATAAATCGCGTAATTCAACGCCTTCTTCACCAAAGAGGCACAGATGTAGCTTACCTTTTGCCGAGACACGAAGACGATTACAGCTTTCACAAAAATTCTTTTCATATGGCATAATCAACCCAATTTCGCCAATGTAATCAGGGTGATAAAAAACTTGAGCTGGGCCATCATTATTACTTTTTACTTTTAATAGCCACCCGTTAGCAATCAGATGATTACGAATACTAACGCCAGAAACATGGTGTTTACTGAACAGACTATCCATTTCACCGGTTTGCATTAACTCAATAAAGCGCAGTTGAATCGGACGGGTTTTAATCCATTCTAAAAACTTAGGTAATTCTTGAGAGTTAAGATCTTTGAGTAAAACAGTGTTGATTTTTACTTGTTCAAAACCTGCATCAAAAGCAGCATCAATACCTTCCATAACCTGATGGAACATATTTTCGCCCGTAATTTGGTAAAACATCTTAGGATCTAAGCTATCTACACTGACATTAATATGTGTCAATCCAGCTTGACGCCACTCGTGAACATGCTTTGCCATGCGATAACCATTAGTGGTAGTCGCCACTTTTGTAATGCCTGGTTGGCTCGCTACGGTACGAATGATATCAGTAAAATCACGACGTAAACTTGGCTCACCACCAGTAATACGCACTTTGGTTGTACCACAATCTGCAAAAGCTGCCGTCACACGATGAATTTCATCCAAGGTTAAAAAAGAGGGCTTCTTTTTTTCCTCTGGTTGGTAACCATCAGGTAGGCAATAAGTACATTTGAAGTTACACACATCGGTAACTGAGAGTCGTAAATAGTAAAACTTACGATGAAAACTATCTTCTAATTGTTTAGCCACGGAACACCTTTCCAAATGCGGGAGGCCGATTCATTTCTAAACCAACCCTGGTGACATTATGTCACTGGCGTTAATCACTTATTGACTATTAGTTATTCCTTAATGGAACACTCAAACAGCACGTAGCAACTTAGTGAAAAAAGCTCGGAGTTATGGCAGTTATGCACATCAGTCGTTGATTAACTATTAATGTTACACAACGGCATTTCTTATTTAAAAGTATCAGAGTTTTTCGAAAATTGACAAATAACTGAAAAAAACAGGCTGACATTCTACCTTTCGAGCTGAAACACGACAATACTAGTTAAGTATTTAACCCTAAATTGATGTCACTAATGGAGGATTTATGTCCAATATAATCGAATCTGCAACATTGGATGATATTGCTCTTTATCTGCAACGAGAAGAAAGCCTTGATAGCGACTCTGCGCATGCAGCTGCACAACAGGTACTTAGTAATTTTATCGAAATGCGTAATAAAGGCTTAGTTAAAGGGTGGTATTTTGATGATTTCGGCCACTTAGAATTATTGCCAACCGACAGTGTTCAGTCATGGATTGATCAGACTAAGTAGATAATTAGGCATAATGGTTTTTATTTTGCACTCACTATATGCAAACTAGTTATTATTTTTTGGCGATTATAATAAAGCAATGGTTGTTTAATTATTTGCAATCAGGCAGTTGATTACTCAACCACTCTTTTATGTTATTTCGGCATCAGACTTGCTTGCCTATAAAAGAATACACTTCATAAAATAGTGCAGCTATGACTACTTTCACTATGCCTTTGTTATTCCAGAAACGTCATATTCTTCCCACAGGGAGAATGGAACTTTATTTATCAGGAATTACGCACACCACAACACTCAGAGCCCTTTTGTTATCAAAATCGGGGATCGGTATCTGTATGTTTAGTAATAAATCATCACATAAAAAATTATACCATATAGGTACAAGAGTCACGATTGAGGACTTTAATCATCAACCAAATAATCCGTTAATTAGTTTAAACATTTATGGCCAAGAGCCCTTTAAAATAGCCACTATTGAGCAAGGTAGTGATGATATTATATGGGGAAAATGCCAACAATTACCGCGCTGGCCTCAACAAGAGATCACTACCGAACAACAATTATTATCTACCCGGTTACAAGTAATGTTTAACAAATACCCTGATTTAGATAAATTACATCACCAACAAGAATTTGATAATTTAAGTTGGTTATGCCAGCGCTGGCTTGAAATATTACCGCTACCAACCCAAGAAAAACAAACCCTACTCAACCACCCTGATTGCCTTCATGCTTGCGATTATCTTATGAGTAAGATTTACACTCAACACTGATTAAACACCACGATTATCTGGTTAATATGCAAATGAATATTAACCAATAAATGCATATACGCGTAACATTTGTTAAAATATACCCATAAAATAATAATTAGAACAAATATTATGTCTACAGAGAGTATCGCAACAACACGTATAGTTGCCATTGGTGGCGGCCATGGGTTAGGTCGTGTTTTATCCTCACTAGCCGATTATGGTTCACAAGTAACAGGTGTCGTCACCACAACAGATAACGGTGGTTCTACTGGTCGTATTCGTGCTTGTCAGGGTGGGATTGCGTGGGGTGATATGCGTAACTGTATTAATCAATTAATCACTGAACCATCAATTGGCTCGATGATTTTTGAATACCGTTTTCGCGGTAATGGCGAACTGAATGGCCATAACTTAGGTAATTTAATGTTAACCGCGTTAGATAACCTCTGTATTCGCCCTTTAGATGCCATTAATCTTATTCGCGATATGCTCCATGTTAAGCCTTATATTATTCCGATGTCTGAACACCCATCTGATTTAGCCGCAATCACCTATGACGGTAAAATAATTAATGGTGAAACCAGTGTCGATGAATTGGCAGAAGTGCCTAAACGGCTGTATTTAGAACCTGCTGTGCCCGCAACTAAAGAAGCGGTAAATGCAATTATAGAAGCAGACATTATACTCTTAGGTCCAGGTAGCTTTTTAACCAGTATCATGCCGGTATTACTCTTACGTGATATCGAGCAAGCGTTAAAAGTCAGTAAAGCAAAAATCGCCTTTATTACTAACTTGGACAAAGAAAAAGGCCCAGCTGGAGAGATGAGCCTTGAAACGATGTTACATTGGTGCGAACGCGCAATGGCAGGCAGGGTGATTGATACCATTATTACTGACGAACATCAGCCTCAGCTAGCATCTAAGTATCAACAAATGGTACTTGATTTAGCCTCTAATAATCATGAATGGCGTCATGACCGCAACAAACTAAAGCATGCGGTTGATAGACTCATCGCTACCCGCTAGTTGTTTATATTCAACAGCCATTCCTTCGACCATTTGCCTAAATTGAGGTAAATGGTCAATCATCCAGTCATCTTGCCCTTGTCTAACGCGGTATTCACATTCTTGCGCCATCAATGCTAAATCATCAGCACCAAAACTGGCAGCACTACTTTTGATCGCGTGACTAATTTCACCAATTTGATTCACTGATGGCTGGCTCGATAGTTTTTGTAAATACTGTTCAAGTTCATCACTAAATACATTCAGTAATATGACGACTGTTTCTGCACCGACTTCATCTGCTAGTCTTTTTAATGTTTCTGCATTTATAGTGGCTGCCATTAATCAATCTCCCGACTACCTGTAGCTTCTTGCCAAGTTTGTAATTTACGATAAATTGTCGATGGGCTGACCTCTAACAATCCAGCTGCTCGCGGTATGTTGCCGTCACAAGCATCAATAGCCCATTGAATAGCACGTTTTTCTACTATCCAAAGTGGTTCGATTTTATCTTTATGCACTTCATCAACAAATGACGTATTCACTGCAGACGTTAGCGTATTCAACTGTGGATAGATTGACATTGGTGATGCAATTTCTGCACCAAAAATAGCATTTATCGGTGGAGGAACCATTTCTTTAGTGACTTCTTCGCCAGTATTTAGTACTACAATATTACGAATAATATTTTGCAACTCACGAACGTTACCAGGCCAAGAATATGACTCAATCAGCTGTAACACATCTTTAGAGAAACGGCTAAAATCTTTACCTTCTTCTAATGACATTAATCCAAGTAGTGCATGGGCTATTTCTACTATATCGTTACCACGATCACGTAAAGGCGGCAATGTAATTGGAATCACATGCAGACGATAATACAGATCCTCTCGAAAGCGCCCTTCTTGTACTTCTTGCCATGGATTTCTATTGGTTGCACAAACAAAACGTACGTCTACTCGTGATGTTTTCGATGAGCCGACTTTTTGATAGGTCCCTGTTTGAATAAAACGCAACAACTTACTCTGTAAATCTAAATCCATTTCACAAAGTTCATCTAACATCAAGGTACCATTATGCGCCATTTCAACCGCACCTTGGCGCTCAGTTGATGCACCTGTAAATGCTCCTTTTACATGACCAAATAATTCACTTTCAATCAATTCTTTTGGAATAGCTGCACAGTTTAACGCAATAAACGGTTTATCATGTCTTGGGCTAGCAGCATGAATAGCTTCAGCACATACTTCTTTACCAGTGCCACTTTCACCAGTAATAAATACTGTGGCTTTACTCGATGCAGCAGATTCAATAACACGATATACAGCTTGCATAGGTAAGCTATTACCAATGAAGCCTTGATATTGAGCGCCATCAGATTGCTTAGAAGGAGTGTCAGAGGATTTGGTATCACCTTTAAATATATTATTTACTGTTATACGTAATCTATCAGCCTCGCAAGGCTTAATTAAAAAGTCTTGAGCACCTTGTCGAATCGCATCAACAGCAATATCGATCGATCCATGAGCTGTCATGATCACAACTGGAATATTTCCGTGTTGTTGTCGAACTCGCTGTAATACTTCCATGCCAGTCATATCAGGCAAGCGAAGATCTAATAAGATTAGATCGGGAATAATATCTTTAATAAAGCTCAGTGCTTCTTTACCTGATCCCACAATACTAACATTGAGTCCGAGGGGATTTAGGTAAGATTTGTATAAGGCAGCTACTGACGCAGTATCTTCGACCATTAAGACTTGGTGTTGTCGTGTAATCCTTTCCATCGCTCCTCCAAAAACTAACCCCTTAAACTAATTGTAATCAATACAACAGAAACTGGGTTCCTAATTTGTATTTTTTATATTATGCCAGATCGATTCGCATAATGATTCGCATTTTGCAAAAGCATTCTTTTTTTGCACTGACCACATGACAAATAAAGACAACCAATACCGTGTATATTCACAAAAAAAGCCAAATACACCGCAGAGTAAAAGTTGGCACAGTGTATGCTTTATAAATACCGACTCTCTATCTTAGGGGTCAACCTAGCCAACTGACGTTGTTTGTGGATTCTTTCACGTAACAATGAAGCCAACCGAAACTCTTTATCGGCTGGCTTTTTTTTTGCCTCAAGATTAATGCCCAAGCACATTTTGTTAGCTGTTAGCGATAAATTGCTGTCGTAATTGATGAATTTTATCTCGCGTATCAGCGGCTTGTTCAAACTCCAAGTTTTGTGCAAAGTCATACATTTGTTTTTCTAAAGCTTGTATTTCAAGCTCTAATTGCTGCGGTGTTAATATTGAATAAGTGCCTTTTACTTCTGCAACTTTATGGAGATCTGCGGCTTTATTACGTGACTTAGTACGTCCACTTGGTGCGCCGAGCTCTAATAAATCACCAATCTTCTTGTTCAATTTCTGTGGTGTAATATTGTTTTCTAAATTGTAAATTATTTGCTTTTCACGTCGGCGTTGAGTTTCATTTATCGCACGCTCCATTGAGCCCGTAATACGATCACCATATAAAATAGCTTTGCCTTCGACATTTCGTGCCGCACGCCCCATGGTTTGAATCAAGGATCTTTCTGAACGTAAAAAACCTTCTTTGTCTGCATCTAAAATTGCGACAAGAGACACTTCTGGAATATCTAATCCTTCGCGTAATAAGTTAATTCCCACCAATACATCGAACTTGCCTAAACGTAAATCACGAATAATTTCAACCCGTTCTACGGTATCAATATCAGAATGAAGATAACGTACCTTTACGCCATGCTCGGTTAAATATTCAGTAAGATCTTCAGACATACGCTTGGTTAGTGTTGTGACTAATACGCGTTCTTGTTTGGCTGAACGAACATTAATTTCAGACAATAAATCATCAACTTGGGTTGCTACGGGTCTGACTTCTATTTCAGGATCGAGTAGCCCTGTTGGACGCACCACTTGCTCTGCAATATCGCCACCCGATTTTTCAATTTCATAGTTACCAGGTGTCGCCGATACATAGATAGTCTGTGGCGCTAATGATTCAAACTCCTCAAACTTCATTGGTCGATTATCAAGTGCTGAAGGCAATCGAAATCCATATTCAACCAGATTTTCTTTGCGCGAACGATCACCACGGAACATGGCTCCAATTTGAGAAACAGTAACGTGTGACTCATCAATGATTAATAGACCGTCAGCAGGAAGATAATCAAACAATGTTGGTGGTGGCTCACCCTCTGTACGCCCACTGAGATAACGTGAATAGTTTTCGATACCAGAACAAAAACCTAATTCATTCATCATTTCAATATCAAACTGGGTTCGCTGAGAAATACGCTGCTCTTCAACTAATTTATTATTATCTAGCAATTGTTGCTTGCGCTGAGCGAGCTCAAGTTTAATCCCTTCAATCGCTTCTAGAATTTTCTCTCTTGGTGTCACATAGTGAGTTTTAGGATAAATAGTTGTTCGTGCTAAATCGCGTTGAATGATGGCACCAGTAAGTGGGTCAAACGCTGAAATAACTTCGACTTCATCGTCAAATAACTCCAGTCGAATGGCTTCTTTTTCAGATTCTGCAGGGAAAATATCAATCACTTCGCCACGAACACGAAACGTACCACGTTCAAAAACAGCATCATTACGTTTATATTGTAACTCTGCTAAACGACGTAAAATGTCACGCTGATTGAGAACATCACCTCGGCGAACGTGAAGCATCATTTTCAAATAAGACTCGGGATCACCAAGGCCATAAATAGCAGATACTGAAGCAATAATAATAACATCACGTCGTTCCATTAATGCTTTGGTGGCTGATAATCGCATCTGTTCAATATGAGCGTTTACTGAGGCATCTTTTTCAATAAATGTATCAGTGGTGGGTACATAAGCCTCAGGTTGGTAATAATCGTAATAGGAAACAAAATACTCAACCGCATTATCAGGAAAGAAATCCCGCATTTCACCATATAGTTGAGCTGCTAAGGTTTTATTGGGTGCCATGATAAGAGTCGGACGATTAGCTTGAGCTATAACATTAGCAATCGTAAACGTTTTTCCTGATCCCGTTACGCCAAGTAATGTTTGCTGTGCAAGACCAGAATCCAGTCCATCCATTAATTGCTCAATTGCCGTAGGTTGATCGCCCGCTGGAGAATAATCAGAGACAAGATTAAACAGTTTACTCATTACATTTATCCGTAATAACAATACTGTCTATCATTGTGAGCACCCTTCCAGCAATGTCAATACTGGTTTAAAGAGTTAGAACGTGTAACAAGAAGAGAAGCAGAAGCAGAAGCAGAAGCAGAAGCAGAAGCAGAAGCAGAAGCAGAAGCAGAATATATAAAAAATAGCTTCAGTAATAAAATACCGAACAAAAATTGAACACCAAAATCAATTTTAACAGCAAAAGCCACAATCTAGTATTAACACTAAATCCCCTTTGGACTTTAGATTTTTATTACTGAAGCAAAACCAACCAATGTTGGGTTAAAATAAAAACAGATATCGATACACATAATATGTAATCGTTTTAGCATTGAGTATTTCATCGCTTACTGACTAATGTTAGTAAAGATAGAAGGCAATAATGAATACAGAAATACTCAATGCCGCGAAATAATAAGCTAAAGGTATATCAATAATAAATACTTACTAATGAATGTATCAGTAACAATAGATAAGCAAGGATAATGCATTGCAATGTGATTTATTATGTGAACATAGGCATCACATTAACAAATAATAAAATATCTTTTACTTCAAACAGATACAAAATAATAATGTCTATTAAAGGATACAGCTAAAATCAAAATTTATAATGTATGATAAAATAATTCATCGTTTTTTATGTCTTTTTACTAAAAAAACACTTTTTAATTAGGCTTAATTATCCATATTTAGTAAATATCATTGATTTTAGATGACAATATTCAATTATTGAATGCTGTAACGACTAATAAATTAATTATCATCCACAGCTTTTCCAGAATTTATAAGTTTTAATATCACGCTACAGATTCTTATAATTATTCATTATTAATAACAAGTTTATATTTATTTTCTCAGCTGACGCCTGATTATCATTACTAGTAGCGTCTATTTTGTCGTTTGGCATTTTATCAACATCCATAAAAATGGCGACGATCATCAACATAGTTATCCACAGAAATTGTGGACAACAGCCAAAACACCAGACGATTAGGCACTTCTTAAAAATCAAGTCTTTTTAATAAAAAAACAAAAAAAAGCTAGCCTTGATAGCTAGCCTTGTTTATCAGTACAAAATACTAACAATGTACTTAGTAACTAAGATCCATTAAAAATTGCACATCATCGCCTGGTTGATAATAAACAGGCTCATTACCATAGCTGAAGAATTTTAATGGCTTACCATTAGCTGCATGATAACTAATGTTATTATCAGCGATCGCTAACCATGTTCCTTCTGGAATACCAATCACTGGCTCATGCTTATTAACTTCAAGAAACTCTTGAATTCGTTCATCTCGAGTTTCCCCCATATGACCTTCAACAGATGCTTCTAAATAATGCGGATTAATTTGAAAAGGCACAAAGTTTAATGAGGATAAAATAGCACCAGTAACAATTGGCATATCATTGGTTGTACGGATCGTTGGACAACCAATATTAGTGCCTGCACTCCAACCAATATAAGCTTTACCTTGTTTTAATACCGCTTTTCTAATAGGTCCAACAAGACCTAAATCATGCAAGGTTTTATTTAGTACCCATGTATTACCACCACTAACAATAATACCGTCTGCTTGTTCAATCGCTGCTACTGGATCAGGAGCATTGTGCAAACCTGTTGCAATACAATCCAATCCTAACTTATCAAATGTTGCTTGGACTAATGCCACACGATCATCGTGGCTTGAGCGAATAACTGCGTATGGAATGACTACAAAATGCTTGGCTCCAGTACGTTTAACTTGATCGATAATTGCATCTGCCGCAAATTCCATTACATGGGTATTACCTGCAATTTTACCGTTACTGAGTAATAAAATATCCATTGTTCTATCCTATAACCTATATTTATTCATCAGGCGTGTTATCGTGAACACTGTTTATATTTAACTCATTATATCAAACGCAAAATTAGCTATGTTTACAACCGACAAAATCACAATTTAAAAAAACTTCAATGAAAAACAATCATCCACTCATACCTATTAGCAGCTTGACTACTTAAAAAAAACACACTGCATACCATCACCACTCAAAAAAAACACATTTGCTCAACAACTCAATTTTAATAACAACGACAAAATAAGAATTATCGTTAACTAAAAACTTACTTTTCAATCAACTAGCTAAATTTAATACAATTAATAGATAAAACCCTACCCTTGAGGAGTTGTTATAGGGCTCACAAAATCAGATAATGTTAAGATCTCTTGCAATGATAATGAATTTGGTATGACTGAATACCTGTTACTCCTCATCGGGACAGTGTTGGTTAACAACTTTGTACTCGTTAAATTCTTAGGTCTATGTCCTTTTATGGGTGTATCTAAGAAACTAGAAACAGCAATCGGAATGGGCTTAGCAACAACATTTGTGCTAACCCTCGCTTCTGTGTGCGCATATCTCGTTGAAACCTACATTTTGGATCCTCTTGGTATCCAGTATCTACGTACACTGAGCTTTATACTTGTAATTGCAGTAGTGGTGCAATTTACTGAAATGGTGGTTCATAAAACTAGCCCAACACTCTACCGTTTGCTGGGTATATTCTTGCCATTGATCACGACTAACTGTGCGGTATTGGGTGTGGCTTTATTAAATACCAATGAGCACCATAACTTTATCCAATCCGTCATTTATGGTTTTGGTGCTGCGGTGGGTTTCTCATTGGTATTAGTATTATTTGCTTCCATGCGTGAACGAATTGCAGCTGCAGATGTACCAGCTCCCTTTAAAGGTGCATCCATTGCGATGATCACTGCGGGCCTTATGTCTCTTGCCTTTATGGGCTTTACTGGATTGGTGAAATTGTAATGAGCGGGATCTTAATTGCTGCCATTGTGCTCGCAGTGTTAGCTGCAATATTTGGCATTATTTTAGGTTTTGCTTCAGTACGTTTCAAAGTTGAAGCTGATCCAATTGTTGAGCAAATTGATGCCATTTTACCGCAAACACAATGTGGTCAATGTGGGTTTCCAGGTTGTCGTCCGTATGCTGAAGCCATTGCTAATGGTGAAATCATTAATAAATGCCCACCTGGCGGCCAAGCAACCATTGAGAAACTGGCTGATTTAATGGGTGTTGAAGTGCCTCAAGCTTCTGATGAAGTCACTAACAGCATTAAAAAAGTCGCTTTTATTCATGAAGATATGTGTATTGGTTGCACCAAGTGTATTCAAGCGTGCCCTGTTGATGCCATTGTTGGCGGCACTAAAGCAATCCACACTGTAATAAAAGACGAATGTACAGGCTGCGATCTTTGTGTTTCTCCTTGCCCTACTGACTGTATTGAAATGATCCCTGTTGAAGAAACACCGGATAACTGGAAATGGCAACTCAACCAAATACCCGTGGTTAATATTGCTGCGACAGCGAATGTAGAAAAGGTTAAGCCGTAGTCATGCTCTCAATTATTGAACAAATTAAACAAGGCAAGCTGTGGGATTTCCATGGCGGCATTCATCCTGCTGAAAACAAACTATTGTCAAGTAAGCAACCGATCAAAGCTGCGGGCATTCCAAGTGAATTGGTATTACCGTTAAAACAGCATATCGGCTCTCGTGGCGACATTATTGTCAACATCGGCGATCACGTACTAAAAGGCCAACCACTAACGCAAGGCGATATTGCAATGTGTGTGCCTATTCACGCGCCGAGCTCGGGCACAATTACTGCAATAGAGCAACGTACGACTGCTCACCCTTCTGGCTTAACAGATCTATCTATTGTTATATCAACCGACAATCAAGATACTTGGTGTCGTGGTAAGCAATATCCTGATTATCAAGATCGTGATCCAGCTGAACTGATTGAGGCGATTCGTCTTGCTGGTATTGCAGGTTTAGGCGGCGCAGGTTTTCCTACAGCACGTAAACTGCAAGGTGGTTTAGGTAACGTTGATATTTTAATTATCAATGCCGCAGAATGTGAGCCTTATATCACAGCCGATGACAGACTAATGCAAGACTATGCAGATGAAGTCATTGAAGGCATTCGTATTTTACGCCATATCATTGCACCTAAATTAACCATCATTGGTATTGAAGATAATAAACCTGATGCAATTAAAGCATTGGAAGCCTGTGTTAGCGAAGATGATAATATTCTTATTCGCGTGATTCCGACTAAATACCCTTCTGGTAGCTCCAAGCAATTAGTTAAGATCTTAACTGGCCGCGAAGTACCAAGCCAAGCACGTTCAACCTCAATTGGGGTTATTATGCAAAACGTGGGGACCGCTTTTGCGATTAAACGTGCGATTGTGAACGGTGAACCATTAATTGAACGCGTAGTAACATTAACCGGTGAAGCCTTTAAAGAACGTGGCAATGTGTTTGCTTTATTAGGAACACCCATTGCGTACTTGCTTGAGAAATTTGGCTATCAAGCCGATAAAAAATATCCTCGAGTGATTATTGGTGGCTCACTAATGGGCTTTACACTGCCCCATGCAAATGTGCCTATCACCAAAATTACTAACTGTATTTTAACGCCTAAGCGTAAAGAATTACCGTTACATACCTATGAAATGGCTTGTATTCGCTGCTCAGCCTGTGCCGATGCTTGTCCATCATCATTGTTACCACAACAATTACAATGGTATGCCAAAGATAAAAACTACGAAAAATGTGAAGAATATAATTTAAGTGACTGCATTGAATGTGGCGCTTGTGCTTATGTTTGTCCAAGTGAAATTCCGTTAGTACAGTATTACCGTCAAGCTAAAGCTGAAATTTGGGAACGTAAACAAGACGAAATGAGTGCTGAGCGTGCTCGTCAGCGTTTCGAAGCCAAGCAACAGCGTATGGAACGCGATAAAGCTGAACGTGAAAACCGCTTTGCTAAAGCAGCCACTGATCGTCGTCAGCAAATGGCAACAACAGGTGGTGACGATGCGGTTGCAGCCGCTATTGCCCGTGTTAAAGCGAAACAAGCTGCCGCAACCGACACTGCACCAGCAGCAGTTAAACCGGCAGTAGCAGCTGCGATAGCAAAAGCAAAAGCGAGACAAGCAGCTTCTGTATCAGACGCAAATGCAGTACCAGATAACAGCGAAATGGCAGCACTGCGTAAACAACGAAAACTGCAAGCACGTGAACAAAAAGCAGCGAAACATGCAGAGATGATGCAGCAACAAACCGCGGCCGAACAACCAGCAGAGCAAGTAACAGCTAAAAAAGATGCTGTTGCTGCTGCCGTTGCACGTGCGAAAGCGCGTAAAGCAGCCCAACAACAACCAACAGCTGCTGCTGAGCCTTCGGCTGAAGTAAACACTGATGTTGTAAGCGATCCTAAAAAAGCCGCTATTGCTGCTGCCGTTGCACGTGCTAAAGCGCGTAAAGCAGCCCAACAACAACCAACAACTGCTGCTGAGCCTTCGGCTGAAGTAAACACTGACGTTGCAAGCGATCCTAAAAAAGATGCTGTTGCTGCAGCGGTTGCACGCGCGAAAGCTCGTAAAGCAGCCCAGCAACAACAACCAACAGCTGCTGTTGAGCCTTCGGCTGAAGTAAACACTGATGTTGTAAGCGATCCTAAAAAAGCCGCTATTGCTGCTGCCGTGGCACGTGCTAAAGCGCGTAAAGCAGCCCAACAACAACCAACAGCTGCTGCTGAGCCTTTGGCTGAAGTAAACACTGACGTTGCAAGCGATCCTAAAAAAGCCGCTATTGCTGCTGCCGTTGCACGTGCGAAAGCGCGTAAAGCAGCCCAACAACAACCAACAGCTGCTGCTGAGCCTTTGGCTGAAGTAAACACTGACGTTGCAAGCGATCCTAAAAAAGCCGCTATTGCTGCTGCCGTGGCACGCGCTAAAGCGCGTAAAGCAGCCCAGCAACAACAACCAACAGCTGCTGTTGAGCCTTTGGCTGAAGTAAACACTGACGTTGCAAGCGATCCTAAAAAAGCCGCTATTGCTGCTGCCGTTGCTCGCGCTAAAGCGCGTAAAGCAGCCCAGCAACAACAAGTAACAACTGCTGCTGTTGAGCCTTTGGCTGAAGTAAACACTGACGTTGCAAGCGATCCTAAAAAAGCCGCTATTGCTGCTGCCGTGGCACGTGCTAAAGCGCGTAAAGCCGCTCAGCAAGCCAATAAAGTACAACCTAACATTGAGGAAGAATAATCGTGGCTTTTAATATTGCCAGCTCACCCCATGCACATAATCGTCGTAGTACGAGTGTCATCATGCGTACGGTTATTTTATGCGCAATTTTTGGCGTTGTTGCTCAATGCTACTTTTTTGGTCTTGGCACGCTGATCCAAATAGTTTTCGCATCTATCTGCGCGATTATATTTGAAGTCATCGTACTAAAATTACGTCAACGTCCATTAGCGCCTTATCTGCGTGATAATACTGCACTGTTAACGGGGGTATTGATCGGTATTTCAATTCCACCTTTAGCACCATGGTGGATCACTGTTATCGGGGTATTCTTTGCTATCGTAATCGCAAAGCACCTATATGGTGGTATGGGACAAAACTTATTTAACCCAGCAATGGTTGCCTATGTTGTATTGTTAATCTCATTCCCCGTTCAAATGACAACCTGGTTACCACCGGTATCATTAAGTGCTAATCCCGTTACCTTTATGGATAGTTTGTCTGCCATTTTCACTGGCTTTACGCCTGATGGCTTTAGTGTTCAACAGCTGAAAATGTCCGTTGATGGTTATACCATGGCGACACCATTAGACACGCTAAAAACCTCATTAAAAACAGGTATGACCGTTGCTGAAGCGATGAAAAAACCAGTGTATGGCACATTGGCAGGCGTTGGTTGGGAGTGGGTTAACATTGGCTTCTTATTAGGCGGTTTATTACTACTTAAATTACGTATTATTCAATGGCACATTCCTGTTGCAATGCTGAGTTCATTATTCGTAATTAGCAGCATTATTTATGTCATCGATCCAACAGTTGCCGCGTCACCGTTATTACATATGTTCTCTGGTGCAACAATGTTGGGTGCATTCTTTATTGCAACCGACCCCGTTACCGCATCAACAACAATAAAAGGCCGACTGATCTTTGGTGCTTTTATTGGCGTAATGATCTATTTGATCCGTACTTGGGGTGGCTTTCCTGATGGGGTCGCTTTTGCGGTATTGTTGGGTAATTTATGTGTACCTATCATTGATTACTACACCCGCCCACGCACTTACGGACACTAATAATGAGTATGACTATGTTTAAATCAATGAAAAAAAATGGGTTGATTCTAGCAATTTTTGCTTTGTTATCAACGGCATTAGTTTCTCTTACTCACTATTTCACCGCCGATCGTATTTTTCAGCAACAACAGCAACAGTTATTGAATACCTTAAACCAAGTTATTCCTGTTAGCAGTCACGATAATTTACTTTATAAGCGCTGTACCTTAGTTAAAAATCTGCAATATATCGGCACCAAAACGGCGATGCCTGCTTATATCGCGACCAAAGATGGTAAACCTACAGGTATTGCTATTGAAGGTATTGCACCTGATGGTTATAGCGGTGCGATTAAACTGATTGTTGGACTTGATACGAAAGGCGTTATCACTGGTGTACGTATTTTAGAGCAACATGAAACACCGGGACTTGGTGATAAAATTGAAACCTCTGTCAGTGACTGGATCTATAGTTTTACTGGTAAGCGTGTTAATGGTGCCAACGATCCTAAGTTCCATGTTCGTAAAGATGGCGGTGAATTTGACCAATTTACAGGAGCGACAATTACACCGCGTGCTGTGGTAAAAGCCGTCAAAAATATCTCGTTGTACTGGCAAAATAATCAGCAGCAAATTCTTAGCCAGCCACTAGATTGTCCGAGTGAATAATTATGACCACATCTTATAAAGAGTTGATGAAAAATGGTTTATGGTACAACAACCCAACAGTGGTACAGCTGTTAGGTCTATGTCCATTACTGGCGGTATCATCAACCGCAACCAACGCATTAGGTTTAGGACTTGCCACGACCATGGTATTGGTGATGTCTAATTTTACCATTTCAGTGATTCGAAAATTAGTGCCGTCAGAAATACGTATTCCGGTATTCGTGATGATCATTGCATCACTGGTAACCTGTGTACAATTATTAATGAATGCTTATGTTTATGGTTTATATAAATCATTAGGTATCTTCATTCCTTTGATCGTAACTAACTGTATCATCATTGGTCGAGCGGAAGCTTTTGCATCTAAAAACAAGCCATTACCTGCCGTTCTAGACGGTTTATGGATGGGACTTGGTATGACATCGGCCCTGTTTTTACTGGGTGCGATGCGTGAAATTTTAAGTAAAGGTTCACTGTTTGATGGCGCTAACCGTTTATTAGGCGATTGGGCATCAGTACTACATATTCAAATATTTCATTTCGATAGCAGTTTTTTACTAGCAATGTTACCACCAGGTGCTTTCCTTGGTGTCGGTTTCATGATCGCAGTGAAAAATATTATTGATAAATATAAAGCCGATAAGCAATCTGCGTTAGAACAACAACAGCCAAAAGTGGAACGTGCTCGTATTACTGATGTTAAGTAATATTGTTGTTGTCATTAACAAATAATAAAACTGGCTTTCGGGCCAGTTTTTACTATTGATATCTCTATAATTATAATTGTAACTATTACCGTTCGGTGCTCACCCTCAACAATAATGGTGATATTTACACTACGTTTTGTCAGGAAAGACTATGAATAATCAAAAACGGGTTCAGATATTAGAACGATTACAAGCTGAAAATCCACACCCACAAACTGAACTTCATTGGACAACACCGTTTGAGCTATTAATCTCGGTGTTACTATCAGCCCAAGCGACTGACGTTAGTGTCAACAAAGCCACAGATAAGCTTTACCCTATCGCCAATACTCCCCAAGCTATCTTTGATCTTGGCGTTGATGGTGTGAAGCAATATATAAAAACCATTGGGTTATTTAATTCTAAAGCTGAAAACGTCATCAAAACATGCCGTATTCTATTAGATAAACACAATGGAGAAATCCCTGAAAATCGCGAAGCATTAGAAGCCCTACCAGGTGTCGGTCGAAAAACAGCTAATGTCGTCCTTAACACTGCCTTTGGTTGGCCAACTATTGCGGTTGATACCCATATTTTTCGAGTTTGTAATCGCACTAAGTTTGCGATGGGGAAAAATGTTGAGCAAGTAGAAGAAAAATTGCTAAAAGTTGTTCCGGCTGCGTTTAAAGTCGATGTCCATCACTGGCTAATTTTACATGGACGCTATACCTGCATCGCACGTAAGCCTCGCTGTGGTAGTTGTATTATTGAAGATTTATGCGAGTACAAAGACAAAATAGAAATCTAACATCGCGTTGATATTGCTATATCTCTCTTTATCAATAATCGCCACCAAAAAAGGAGCATTCAAATGCTCCTTTTTTGAAACTAATAATCTAGTTATTACAATGGCGTACAGTCAATATTAAAGCCATTTTGTTTACGTTTAGCGGCAAGCTCTGCAGCTCCTTTACCAAGCGCATTTAACAACTCATCACGTTGTTGAGATGAGACTTTTTTACCGCTAGCATCAAGAGATTGCTGTAATTCTATTGCTGCTTTTTGCTTATCATCTTGAAGGTAGCTTTCTTGGGCAAGGGCGATATAAGCCATGCTTCGTGCTAAAGGTTGACCTTCATGCCCTAGCGCCTGTAATTCAGTTGTCGCACCAGGTTTACACAATTGTTGGTTTTTTATTGCTTCAGCAACTGGCTTTAAATCTGCTTTAACGACTTTGTTGAGCACTTCCTTGGTAGTATCTGTCGCCACATTCTCAACCGTGGTAGTGAACATTTTTATACCAACAATCACTGCAACAATAATAACAATACCGATCAATAGACGCTTATTCATACTCAACTCCTTATTCGCTGATTAACACTACCATCATAAAGGTGTTATCAATAGCCAATGTCAACAGACGATTAACATTACGCTCATATTGAATTTAAATTTGACTACGTCCTAATGAAATCACTACTCGACGGTTTTGATGACGACCGACGGGGGTTGAATTATCGGCAATCGGTCGCCGTTTACCATGGGCTTCAACTTGAATACGATTATCGGGTAGACCTAACCCTCTAAAGTAATCTTCAATTTTAGCGGCTCGTTGTTCTGACAACCGTTGTCCTGCCGCTGTTCCTAGTGCTGAATCACTGTATGCAGCAACCAATACTAAATCGATATCATCAGAATAGCGTACATAATCAGCAATCTGCGCTAACCGCTGCTGTGACATATTATTCAGCTCATCACTATCATTGTTATAATGCAAAATCGTAAAGGCAATATCGTCAAAACTAAATGGCATCAAGTTATTCAGGCATTGACTAAAAAGTTGATACGATTTATTAAAATTAACCGCAGATAAACCAACTTCTAACTGGCGTTGTCGCTGCGCAGGCCAACTTTTATAGCTAAACGTTGGATTACGCCCATCTTCTAACTCTGCCAACATTTGCCAGGCGGTATTACCTTCAATATAGCCATCAAATTGTTTGAAGAATTTTAAATTAACCATCGCATGAGCCGCATCGCCAGGCATCCAACTCGGTGGCATTGAAGTTAACTTAACATTGCGGGTTGCTCCAAGTTGACGCTGCATTTTCAACTCAAAATGCAGGTTCATTTTTTTACTGGAACGTGCTGAAAACTGCGCAGTTCCATAAGCTGGAATGGAATGTTCTAATCGACACTCTAAAGGCGTATCAACCACAAGTTGCCACTGTGATTGATGTGGCGAGGCAAGATAGTTTTTAGCCTCAGCATTCGATATTGAAATAAATACACTAATAACTAATCCAATTCGTAACCAAGGCATTAATAATTCTATTGAATTCATTTTATAACCAGACTAAGAGAAAATAATACAACGACGATAATAACGTTACACTGCTATATCGGCATTTATGGTATGAGCTTTAGCCTTCTATTACTCAATTGAGTCATCGTTACTTCAAATCGTATTTCTATGATTGAACAGCAATGAAATTAAACGCTTAATCTGCCATACTAGGTGATTCTTTTATTTTGACAGCAGTACTATGAGCCAAGATAACCAATGTAATACCTTAAAAAGTCGCTTTCGCGGCTACTTTCCAGTCGTTATTGACGTTGAAACTGCAGGTTTTAATGCCAAAACAGATGCCTTATTAGAGATTTGTGCTGTCACTTTACAAATGGATGAAGATGGTTGGCTAAAACCTGCAACAACTATTCACTTCCATGTCGCTCCTTTTGAAGGTGCAATCTTGCATAAAGAAGCGTTAGAATTTAACGGCATTCGTGATCCTTTTAGCCCATTACGTGGCGCAGTATCTGAAGAAGTTGCACTCAAAGAAATTTATAAGCAAATCAGAAAAGAACAAAAAAACACTGATTGCACTCGTGCGATTATGGTGGCGCATAATGCGACTTTTGATCATAGCTTTGTGATGGCTGCCTCTGAACGCGCGAAACTAAAACGTAATCCATTTCATCCATTTGCGACCTTTGATACCGCAGCATTAAGCGGTTTAGCCTTTGGACAAACGGTGTTGGCTAAAGCCTGTCAAACAGCTGAAATTCCATTTGATAATAAAGAAGCGCACTCAGCATTATATGATACTGAACGTACCGCTGAATTATTTTGCAAAATCGTTAATAAATGGAAACAACTAGGTGGCTGGCCATTATTCACGCCACCAACAGACGACACTGGCAACAAATAATCTAAATTGCGCTGAATTTTTTATTAAACCCATCCTGTATGGGTTTTTTTATACCTCTCACATCGTCATCAAATAAATAGATGTAAAAATTAACAATTACTTAACATTAATCTTATACTTGGTCTGTAATGCGTTTTGTTTTTCCTCATGGATGAATAAAAAATAACATAACGACAACTGAGAGGCAGAATAATGTCCGTAAATATACGTTATCTTTCCCTTGCGCTTTGTGCAGCGCTGACTAGTACTTCTGCGTTTAGTGCCGGATTTCAAGTCTCAGAACAATCAGCGTCAGGTTTAGGCCGCGCTTTTGCAGGAGAGGCTGCTATCGCTGATAACGCAGCGGTCATCTCTCGCAATCCCGCGGCAATGACAAAATTTAACACCATGACAGTATCAGTTGTCGGCAGTATTGTTATACCTGAGATTGATGTTATCGCCCATGACGCACCTAACGGCATCCAAACTGCCAAAAATGTTGCTCCAACCGCTTTTGTACCTGCTAGTTATTTTATTCAACCGCTTAATGAGCGCCTTTCTTGGGGGCTAGCATTATTTTCAGGCTACGGCGTAACCACCGATTATCCCGCCGATTTTTATGATGGTAGTTCTGCTGGTAAAACCTCACTGGTAGCCATCAATTTAAACCCTAGTATTGCTTACAAAGTTAATAACCAACTAAGCCTTGGGGTTGGTCTCAATGCTGTTTATGCCAAAGCTGAACTCTATCGCCATTATGGACAGAATGCGTTACCGTTCTATCCTACGATTAAACCCAGTGATAAAACCATTAACATGGAAGGTGACACTTGGAGCTGGGGATGGAACATCGGTGCTTTCTATCAATTAAATGATAATAACCGTTTTGGACTCGCTTACCGTTCAAAAGTTAATCTTGATTTTAAAGGCGATTTTACTGATTACTCCGGATTAGTATTAGGCAGTGCCAATCGCGGTCAAACCATTAAAGGAAAACTCCCAGTTATTCTACCCGCCACCGCTGAATTTTCTGGTTTTCATCAGCTTAATCCGAAAATTGCGGTTCATTACAGTCTTTTCTGGACCCAATGGAGTTCATTTAAAGAGTTACGTGCCACCAACGCACAATGTAATTTCAATGGTCAAATGCCAGGGATTTGCTTACTAAAAGATGAAGATTATAGCGATGCATTTCGATGGGCTATTGGCACCACATACACCCTCAACTCTACCATTACCTTACGCGCTGGATTTGCCTTTGATGAACAAGGCGGTAAAGCCACGCTTAGTATTCCAGATACTGACCGCTACTGGTATTCAGCCGGCGTCACTTACCAACATAGTCCTCGTTTAAGTATTGATATTGGCTTGAGTTATATCTATGGCAAAGACAACGACTTTATTGAAACTGACCACCGTTTTACTGCCAGCAGTGTTGCTTATATTGGAGCTGCACAAATTAACTATGCCTTTTAGCCACAATGCATAACAACATTTAAATAAGGAAATATATGAACAAGTATATTTTAACGATACTAACAACAAGTTTGGGGCTAATAGGGTGCGGTGGCGACAGCAAATTAGAAGGGACACCAACACTGGATCCCAATATTACCGATAGCATTAACGCAGCGACTAAAATCAACTTTGATTTAATCACTGATCCACAAAGCCCTACCCTTGTTCAACCCACTTATTTATTAATGGACAGTCGCGACGGCACTTTAAATACCGAAGTTGCAGCTGCTGATGCCAATGATATTAGCGATCCATTAATAACAATGGGACACACCGATGGTTGGAGTACCAGTCAACCATTACAACTGCAATTTATAGGGCATAATCTTGATAGCACAACGCTAGCTAATGGCTTTTATTTAATTGAGTCTAGCGATCCAACCACCAATACCAACACCATAGAACCGACTAAACTCACTCAAAATAATGGCGACTTTATATTATCAGCATCAGGTACCACGCTCACTGTAGTGCTGTTAAAACCATTAAAACCCGCTACTAATTATATGTTTGCTATTACAAGCGATCTTAAAGACAGCAATGGTGATAGTGTCGGTATGAGTAATAGCTATGCGGTCTTAAAAGCCAATGCGCCAGCTCCGGTTGCGGCACTGGTTGCAGCCCAAGACATTACTCACGCCACAGAAGCTGAATTTGTAAAGGTAGGGGTTAACCAAGACAGCATTATGTTCTCAAGTTGGTTTACAACCGCTTCTATCGGTGATGCGGTATATGCCGTTAAAGCAGCAACAGCACTGGCATTACTGCAAGGTGCTAATACCATTTGGAAAGGCAGTGCGATTAACGATCAAGTCTCAACCTCAGATTTACGCAACCTATTTAGTTTCTCCAATCTCACCGATACTAAGCAAACCACACCACAAGCAAAAGGGGAAATCTATACTGGCACAATAGCACTGCCCTATTTTTTAGATAATACTGCCGCAGGTTTTGCAACAACGCCTTGGCAAAGTGGTATGCCAAGTTTAGCCATTATTAGCTCAGTATTAACCTCAGGTAGCGATGCTGATAAAGCAGCAATTGTTGCGCAATTAGCTCAACTCAATATTACTCCAGCAGACATTGCAGCGGCGGCTAGTGATGCAGACATACAACGTCGCTTACTGGTGACACTAACAGGCACAACATTGACATTAGCTAATGGTAGTCAACTTGATCCGCAGCGATTAATCACCCGCTTTAGTCCATTGCCCAAGCTACAATCAGTGCAATACCTTGATTACACACTGATTCTTCCTGTAGATCCTGCTTGTAATCAGGTCGCAAAGAACGCCACTAGCATTTATTTACATGGTATTACTAGCACCAAAGAAACCGTATTAGCTCTAGCAGATAATATTATAAATGAGCAGTGCCAAGCGATTTTTGCCATCGATCATCCATTACATGGTAGTCGAGCAATTGCAGGAGTTGATGGCAGTGCCAGTGATGGTCATCCTGAATACTATTTAAATTTATCGGCACTCACTGTTGCCAGAGATAACCTTCGCCAAAGTACAACAGATATAATTGGATTACGCGCAACAATTGGGCAAGTCTTTGCGACTATCGCATCAGGTGATGCCGCTGCAATTGGGAGTTTAGGGAATTTAAAAACCCTCGATCCAGCGCAAGGGGTTAACTTCATTGGCCACTCTTTAGGCGCTATCACCGGTGTCAGTGTGGCTAACATTGCTAATCGTCCTGTTGGCATACCGCAAACTGACGCACTCTTGTTTGATATTAATGCCCTTGCTTTAGCCAACCCTGGCGGTGAAATTCCTTATTTATTGCTAAATTCTGGTAGTTTTGGAGATTTTGTTAAAGGCAACTTAATGGCGACAACCAATCCAACCTTTGCCGCTTTTTGCCAGCAACAATCATTGCAACCTGATGTATGCTTTAATGCTTATCAGGCAGATCTAATTGCTAAAGGCGATGCGAGCTCTATTGCAACCTTAACCGCAATATATGCAACTTTTAATAGCTTTGCGTACGCGGCTCAAACTGTATTAGATACTATCGATCCAACTAACCATGCTCCTCTGGTAAGCCCAAATACAGGCTTATATTTAGCTCAAGTCAAAAATGATGCGACCATTCCTAATATGACTCCATTAGGAGCAACCATTGCCGGTACCACGATTTTACAACCCTACTCTCCGTTTACCGGCACAACCCCGCTAATTAGTGGCTTAGATCTAATGATTACTAACCAAAGTACGACAAACCAATTAGTACGTAATGCTATTTTATTTAATCAAGGTGGCCATTCATCACTGCTCGATCCTACAATTAGTCCTGCCGTTACCCAAGAAATGCAAACGGAAATAGCGTCATTTATAAACACTAATGGCCTAAACCTCACGATAGAGAATAAAAGCGTAATAACCACAACCCCTTAAGTTTTTTATCAATAAAATGTTTAATCATAAGAAGCGAGCGTGATGCTCGCTTTTTTTTGGCATATAAAACAAAGTGATAAACTCTAAAAAGGCTTATTCTTTATAAACATAATTATAGAATTTTTTTCTCGACAAATGCTGAAAATCAAGCACACTGTGTGATATGGGATCAAAGTCTCATAATTATAATTAAATCGCATCTAGCAGTGTTGAACATTGCCAGACAATCGAACGAAGTAATAATGCAACTAACGGATGGAACTCACGTTTTATGAACCCTGTAATTATCGCCGTATGCATCATGCTGGTACTCGCTTTAATGCGTGTCAATGTCGTGGTTGCTCTTACATTTAGTGCCATTATTGGTGGTCTTATCGGAGGTTTATCGCTCACCGATGCGATTTCAGCCTTTGAAGGTGGATTAGGTGGCGGTGCCACAACCGCTCTAAGCTACGCCATGTTAGGTGCGTTTGCCGTCGCGATTTCGCGTTCAGGTATTACTGACGTCCTCGCTCAAAAAGTTATTAAGCGCATTAGCGGCCATGAAAATATTGCGGCAGCTACTGGTGTGAAATATAGCGTTCTTATCATTTTAGTATTGCTTGCCATCTCTTCTCAGAACGTTATCCCAGTCCATATCGCCTTTATTCCGATTGTTATTCCACCGCTATTACATGTCTTCGCCAAGCTTAAGCTGGATCGTCGCTTAATTGCCTGTGTATTAACCTTTGGTTTGGTCACCCCTTATATGGTACTTCCTATTGGTTTTGGCGGTATCTTTCTCAATAATATCCTACTTAAAAATTTACATGATAATGGGTTAGATGTTGCGGCAAGCCAAGTGCCTATCGCAATGATCCTACCTGCATGTGGCATGGTATTTGGCTTATTAATGGCAACATTTGTCAGCTACCGTAAGCCACGCGAATACTCAGTAGAGAAAATTCTTGCGAGTGAGCCAGAGAAAAAAGTCATCGATATGCGCCATGTGTATGTAGCTGTAGGGGCTATTTTTGCGGCATTAGGTGCACAGTTGTATAGCGGCTCAATGATTGTCGGTGGTTTAGTCGGCTTTATGGTGTTTACCTTTACAGGCGTCATTAAGTGGAAAGAAACCCACGATGTGTTCACTAAAGGTGTCCATATGATGGCGATGATTGGCTTTATTATGATTGCGGCGGCGGGTTTTGCTGCGGTAATGAAAGCAACAGGTGGCGTTGAAACTTTAGTTAATTCACTTGAAGCAATTATTGGTAACAATAAACCATTAGCGTCATTATTGATGTTAGTCGTTGGTCTATTAGTAACAATGGGTATTGGTTCATCATTCTCAACCATCCCTATTCTTGCGACCATTTATGTACCGTTATGTTTATCTTTTGGTTTCTCACCAATGGCAACGATTGCGATTGTTGGTACAGCAGCAGCACTTGGTGATGCCGGCTCTCCAGCTTCAGATTCAACCTTAGGTCCAACATCAGGTCTTAATGCCGATGGTCAACATGATCATATTTGGGATTCAGTTGTACCGACGTTTATTCACTACAACTTGCCACTGATTGCTTTTGGCTGGATCGCATCAATGATCCTGTAGTCGCAATAGCATCACAATGATGATCGCAATTTAATCTTGATATAAAAAAACCGCCAACGTTTAACGTGGCGGTTTTTTTTATAAGTGCAAACACACTTAAACAGCAATCTTACTCAGCAGCTTGTGCATCACGGCGAGCAGCAGCTTCTTTAATTAATGTTTGTAATTCACCTTTTTGGAACATTTCCAAAATGATGTCACAACCACCAATAAGTTCACCATCAATCCATAATTGTGGGAATGTTGGCCACTGTGCATAAACAGGTAGCTCTGCACGAATATCTGGGTTTTGAAGGATATCTACAAACGCAAATTTTTCACCACAGTTCATTAACGCTTGTGACGCTTGTGATGAGAAACCACAGCTTGGCAATTTTGGAGAGCCTTTCATGTACAACAAAATAGCGTTATCTGAAATTTGTTGTTTAATTTTATCGATAGTTTCCATCGCTTCCTCGTCCGATTCTAATAATCATTTATAATAAACCCTACCATTCTACTTGGTTATCGTCACCAATAAAAATACTTTCAAATTATGTTTAGTCTCTCTTTTACACAATAAAGCGCAATCTTAGTTATATTGATATCTATTAAGTGGTTATTGACGTAATCAATAACGAGGTATAGGGTATTTTTTTAAGCTTAATGCTTTTAATAAACTAAAAACTTGCTAAAATAAAACGGTCAGATTCAAATAATAAGTAGGTGCTAACACCTACTAGAAAGTAATGTCGTGGGTATAAGCCCAATAATTAAAATGGAGAATTGAGCAATGGCATTTGAACTACCAGCTCTACCGTACGCAATCAACGCTCTTGAGCCACATATTTCTCAAGAAACGCTAGAATACCACTACGGTAAGCATCACAATACTTACGTTGTTAAGCTAAACGGTCTTGTAGAAGGTACTGACCTTGCTGAAAAATCTCTTGAAGAAATCGTACAGACTTCTACTGGTGGTATTTTCAACAACGCAGCTCAAGTATGGAACCACACTTTCTACTGGCATTGCCTAAGTCCAAATGGCGGCGGCGAGCCTACTGGTGAATTAGCAGACGCTATTGTTAAAGCATTCGGTTCTTTCGCAGAATTCAAAGCTAAATTCACAGACTCAGCAATCAACAACTTTGGTTCTGGCTGGACATGGCTAGTTAAAACTGAAGATGGCGCATTAGAAATCATTAATACTTCAAACGCTGGTTGCCCAATTGCTGAAGAAGGTCTGAAAATGACACCTCTTCTAACTGTTGATGTTTGGGAACACGCTTACTACATCGATTACCGTAATGTTCGCCCAGATTACATGGCTGCATTCTGGTCACTTGTTAACTGGGACTTCGCTGCTAAAAATCTAGCTGCATAATATTCCTGTTTAACAATATCAACCCGTTTCATTATTGAAGCGGGTTTTTTATACCTTGGTTATCATACTCATATACCAACCTATCTCCTCACCAGCTATCAATCATTAGTTTATATATAACAATTTAATATTTTATTTAATTTATATTTACTCGTTAACATCCTGAAACATTTAACTCGATTTTGACATGCTTATTATTGCTTGCTTGTATGATTGTGCATCACTCATCATTCAAGCGAGAGTTATTAGCGTGTATTATAAAACGTTCTCCATCGCAGCACTTAGCGTCGCTATCTTAACCTCCAGCAGTATTGCTTCTGCTCAAGACGAAGGAAAAAAGCCACAACCAATCCCTGTTACTGTTGAAGCAATTTCAACCAAAGAGTTTGTCACTACCCTTGATGAAGTAGGTAAAATCAATGCGACAGAATCAGCAGACCTTACGTTTAGTACTGCGGGAAAACTGATAGAAATCAATTTCAAAGATGGCGATACCGTAACTAAAGGTCAACAAATTGCCAAACTCGATAGCAGTAAACCTAAAGCCGATCTTGATAAAGCTCGAAGCTCTTTAAATACTGCCCGCAATAAAGTAAAACGTGCACTAGCCTTAGAAAAAAAACAACCAGGAGCACTTTCAAAACAAGATATTGAAGGCTTACAAGATGAGGCAAACCTTGCAGCAGCAGATTACCGTCAGCAACAAGCGATACTAAAAGACTTCATTATTAGTGCGCCATTTGATGGTCAACTGACAACTTTCTCGCGCTCAGCTGGCAGCATGATTGATCCCGCTACGACCTTAGTCAGTCTTTATAACTTAGACCCTGTTGAAGTTACCTACACCATTAGCCAAAATGATCTTGGCAAAGCCGTTAAAGGTCAGCCAGTTACGATTACGGTGGAAGCCTATAAAAATATGAGTTTTCCTGGCGTGGTTGATTATGTTGCCCCCGCCGTTAATAAAAGCTCTGGTCGTGTCGCTATTCACGCGCTCATCAAAAATCCTGACCATGTATTAGCACCGGGTATGTTTGCCAAAATAAGCCAAATGGTGAACGGACGCACCGAACGCATCGTTGCCCCTCAAAATGCCATCATGGCCCATAATGACGACCGCTATGTATGGTTGGTTAATGATAAAAATATCGCTACCAAACACTACATTACCTTAGGTAAGAACATCAATAATGGCTATGTTGTGGTAGAAAAAGGCCTCAAAATTGACGATAAAGTCATTGTAACGGGACAACAAAAATTAGATGACGACGCGCTGGTTAATATCATAAAAACCCAACAATCAACCTCAAACTTGCCACCACAACCGCTTAAAAAGAAAGTGACAGATCCTTCAGCATCGTCTCATTCACCACAAACAACACCGAATCCAAAAGCCGAAACTAAAAAAGTAACGGAGCCAAACAATGAAGCTACCTGAGGTTTGTATTAGGCATCCTGTTTTTGCTTCAGTACTCAGTATTGCCATCGTTCTTATTGGTTTATTTGCCTTTCAAAAATTAGCAATTCAGTATTTTCCTGAACATAATTCGCCTCAAGCAACCGTCAGTGCAAAAATTGATGGAGCGAGTGCTGACTTTATGTCGCGTAATGTCGCTACTCGCTTAATTAACTCAGCGACAGGATTAGAAAATGTTGAAACCATGACCACAGACTGTGTTCAAGGTAGCTGTACCCTAAAAGTTAAATTTGATGACAGTATTAGTGATGTAGATTACGCCAATTTAATGAATAAATTGCGTAGCAGTATTGAAGCTATTGTTGATTTTCCACCAAGTATGGTCGACAAGCCGACTGTCACTGATGACTCATCAGATAAAAGTTCCGCCAGTAATATTATTACCTTTGTTAATAAAGGTGATATGACTTCCCAGCAAATGTTTGACTATATTAGTCAGCAAATAAAACCGCAGTTTCGCCATGTCGAAGGCGTTGGCGCGGTATATGGTCCTTATGGTGGTGCAGCCAAAGCAGTTCGCGTGTGGCTAAACCCTGATCGTATGATGGCGCTCAATGTTAAAGCCGCTGATGTTGTTACTACGCTTAGCGCTTACAGTTCATCATTTACGGTTGGCCAAATTATTGGTGAAGCTCGTAATTTCCAAATTAATCCTGTCACTCAAGTAAAAAGCGTTAAAGATGTTCAAGATCTAGTGATACGGGTTGATGATGGCAATATCATTCGTATTAAAGATATTGCTGACGTCAAAATGGGCGAAAATAGTCTGACCCCAAGCGTGCTCAAAGTGAATGGCGAAACCGCAATGTCATTGCAAATCTTGCCATTAAAAAGTGAAAATCCCGTTGATGTTGCAGCACGCGTAAAAACTGAAATTGCCAAGATGCAGCAGCATTTACCGCCAGGCTTAAGCATGGAGATGGTATATAACCAAGCTGATTTCATTCAAGCAGCGATTGATGAAGGCTTTCATACTTTAATTGAAGCAGTATTTTTAGTGTCAATTATTGTAGTGCTATTTTTAGGCTCACTGCGTATTGCATCGATTCCAATTATCACCATTCCAGTGTGTATTATTGGTGTGTTTGCGGTGATGTCATACCTTGGCTTTACGATTAACGTATTGACTATTTTGGCGATCATTTTGGCTATAGGCCTAGTCGTTGATGATGCCATCGTGGTGGTCGAAAACTGCTACCGCCATATTGAAGAAGGTGATACGCCGTTTAATGCCGCCATCAAAGGCAGCCAGGAGATTATTTTCCCAGTTATCGCCATGACCATGACCTTGGCAGCGGTTTACCTGCCTATCGGTTTAATGTCTGGCATGACAGCTGATTTATTCCGTCAATTTGCCTTCACATTAGCAGCCTCGGTGATCATTTCAGGTATTGTTGCACTGACATTATCACCCATGATGTGTGCCTATTTAATCAAGCCTATCGCTCAACAGCCTAAGTGGTTTGTAAAGGTAGATACTAAGCTCCACCAGCTTTCTGAAGCGTATGTTAAACAACTCGCGAAGTGGTTTGAACGTAAAAAAATCATGGCTGCAATGGCATTAGCACTAATTGCGCTTTCTGGCGCGGCAATTTGGTCAATGCCTCAGGTGTTATTACCGACCGAAGATACTGGTTTTATTGATGGCAGTTCAGAATCACCAACAGGTGTTGGTCGTCGCTACCATGTAAAACATAATGCCGAGCTCAATACCGTGATGGAAGGTAATGACAGCGTAGCTGCAAATCTGTCTTATATTGAAGCACAGCCGACTAACCATATTTTGTTAAAACCGTGGGGAGAGCGCACCAAAACCGCCGCAGAAGTCGTTGCTGAGCTCACTGATAAGGCCTCAAAAACATTATCAGCTTACAGCATGTCATTTAGTGTCCGTTCTGCTGATGGTTTAAATGCTGCTACCAACTTAGTATTAGAACTAAAAACGGTTGATCGCGATAAAAAGCAATTAACAGATACTGCCAATACTATTGTGAAAAAGCTTAATGATTACTCAGGATTAACCAAGGTTAAGAGTTCATTACTGCGCGATCAGTTGCGCTATGACCTGAGTATTAACCGTAATGCGATTATTCTATCTGGTGTGACATATACCGATGTGACCAATGCGCTATCAACTTTCCTTGGCTCGCTAAAAGCAGCCGACTTACAAGCTGATGATGGTTACACTTACCCGATACGCGTTCAAGTGAACCGTAAAGATCTTGGTAATTTTGATATTATTGATAAGTTATATGTAGCGTCAGAATCTGGGCAAAATATTCCGCTATCAGAATTTGTGTCAATTAAACAAGTGACCTCGGAATCAACATTTAAAACCTATATGGGACAAGACAGTGCCGAAATCACTGCTACCTTAATGCCAGGCGTCACTGCTGGTGAAGTCCGTGATTTCGTTGATGCCAATATTCCTCCACTACTAAAAGATTCGCAAAGCTATGCTTATGCCGGAATAGTAAAAGAACTCACAGACTCTCAAGCAGGCACACAAACCTTGTTCTTGATGGCTTTAGTGTTTATTTATCTCATCCTTGCAGCGCAATTTGAAAGCTTTGTTGATCCATTGGTGATCTTATTAACCGTACCATTATGTATTGTTGGCGCGGTGCTAACCTTATGGGCATTTGGCCAAAGCCTTAATATTTACTCACAAATAGGATTATTGACCTTAGTCGGGCTCGTTACCAAGCATGGTATTCTATTGGTCGAATTTGCCAATGAACAACGTAAACTGGGTAAATCGGCGATTGAATCTGCTTGTCACAGTGCTCAATCACGTTTACGTCCAATATTAATGACATCACTGACTATGATTCTAGGTGCATTGCCATTGGCATTTGCATCAGGCCCAGGTTCATTAGGTCGAATTAATATTGGCTTAGTGCTGGTCGGAGGCTTAATCGCAGGTACTTTCTTTTCATTGTTTGTGGTCCCCGTCGCTTATGTGGGAATGAGCAAATTAAGAGATAAAGATGTCCTAAACTCGCTACTTTCGGGTCGCGGTTGGCGTAAGAAGAATCATTAATTACAGACAAATAAACCGATAACACTACTAATAAAAACGCCTGCATACTTTTGACTAGAAAGAGAAAGCCGCAGGCGTTTTTTTATATCTTAATCAAGGCTAGATAATAATTAACCTTTTTCAGCCAGCAAAATACGCAGAGTACGACGCAATGGTTCTGCAGCGCCCCACAATAACTGATCACCCACCGTAAACGCATTTAGGTAGTCATCACCCATAGCAAGTTTACGTAATCGACCCACAGGCACCGATAGTGTACCCGTAACTTTAGCTGGGCTTAATTCTTGCACTGTAATATCACGCTCATTTGGGATCACTTTTACCCAATCATTATGAGATGCAATAATCGCTTCTACTTCATCAAGCGGTACATTTTTCTTAAGCTTCAATGTTAACGCTTGACTATGACAACGCATCGCACCGATACGTACACAAGTACCATCAATTGGGATTGGACTATCTTGCAACCCTAAAATTTTGTTGGTTTCAACCGATGCCTTCCACTCTTCTTTACTTTGTCCATTATCGCGTTTCACATCAATCCAAGGGATCAATGAGCCAGCCAGTGGCGCACCAAATTCTTGAGCAGGAAAATCAACGTCACGTAATGTTCGTGCCACTTTACGATCAATATCTAAAATAGACGTCGCAGGATTGGCAAGCTCACTGGCTACCGAATCATTGATCACGCCCATTTGGCTAATTAACTCGCGCATATTCTTTGCACCTGCGCCAGATGCTGCTTGATAGGTTTGTGATGTCATCCACTCAACCAATCCCGCTTTATATAAGCCACCAACAGCCATTAGCATCAAACTAACGGTACAATTACCACCAACATAGGTATTAGTACCGTTATGGATCCCTTGTTGGATCTGATCAAAGTTAACCGGATCAAGGGTAATTATTGAATCCGGCTGCATACGTAATGTCGATGCAGCATCAATCCAATAACCTTTCCAACCTGCTTGACGCAATGCAGGGTAAACTTTCTCAGTATAACTACCACCTTGGCAGGTGATCACCACATCGAGTCGTTTTAATGCTTCTATATCAAACGCATCTTGTAGTACGCCAGCATCTTTACCAAAATTAGGCGCTGCTAAACCGACTTGTGATGTGGTAAAAAATACCGGATTGATAACGGCAAAATCGCCTTCCTCAACCATGCGCTGCATTAAAACTGAACCTACCATGCCGCGCCAACCAACTAAACCTACTGTCATCATTTGCAACTACACTCCCTGTGGTATTAAATTTCTTTATCCATCTATAGAGATTTACGCCGCCAAAAACAAGCATAATTTGCAATTATAAATAAAAAATACCTCAGTTTATAACCCACCATCTTTTATCGTTTGATTATCATTTGAGTTTCTTATCAGCCACATTAGGTTTTATTATCAGTGATATTAACGCCCCAAAAAGTACAAAAACCAACCAACAAACCACTAAAAACAACACTTAATGGTGATTAAAAGAGCTTGTTTGTCAAATATGCAATCAACTTAGTAAAAAGTTCACATTGGTATAACTTTGAAAAAAAAGCCTTTCCCTGATAATCTCCCTTGTTGTGAATAAGCAGGTAGATAGTTCGCCACTATTATAATTAGTAGCTTTTTATACTTTTGCTACCACTTTTTATGCGATTTTTATAGACACACTACGACTTTACAAAAAATATAAAACACAACATATGAACCATTAATTAACACCAAAAGAACAAATAAAGTCAGTGTTTTACGAAACATCTATACCAAAAAGACTTAGATCACAGAAAGAAACATTATTTATCACGATGATAAATCAATTTGCTAAAGTAGCGCCGCTTAAGTCGCTGTCTTTTTCAATCCGATTTAAAAACCAATGATAAATAGTATTGATTGGTTGGGTTGGACCCAATTTCAACAAGCTCGATAAAACAAGGTTAGAAGTATGGAAAAACAGACAATAGTGAAACTACCCTCAGTAATGCAAGTCATTATTGCCCTAGGTATTTTCCTTGCCCTTGCATTCTCTTTTACCTCAAAATTGAATTTGCCAATCCAACTGGCGCTGTATATCGGTTGGTTTGTAATTATTGCACTCGGTATCAAACTCGGACACGATTATAAATCGCTAGAAAAAGCAGCCACTAAAGGTATTGCTAACGGTTTAGGCGCAGTACTGATCTTATTAGCCGTCGGCTCTCTCGTCGGTACTTGGATTGCTGGCGGTATTGTTCCAACCATTATCTATTATGGTCTTGAGGCTATCCACCCTTCCATTTTCTTGCTTGCAACAATGATCATCTGCTCATTGACGGCATTAGCAACAGGCACTTCTTGGGGAGCTGCAGGTACCGCTGGTATTGCAATGATGGGTATTGGTCAAGGTCTAGGCATTCCGGCACCAATGACAGCAGGTGCGGTACTTTCTGGCTGTTATTTTGGTGATAAAATGTCACCACTGTCTGATTCAGTGATCCTTGCTTCTTCAATGTCTAACGTTGAAATCATGGAACATATCAAAGGTATGTTACCAATCGCACTGATCAGCTATATCATCACTGCTATTTTATTTACTGCTGTTGGTTTCCACTACGCTGGCAGTATTGATATGTCACAAGTTAATTCTGTGATTGCAGCAATGGATAAGCAATTTGTTATTTCACCATTATCGTTTATTCCTGTGATTGTGGTATTGGTATTACTGGCGTTCCGTTTACCGTCTTTCCCTGTGATTTCATTTGGCTCACTACTGGGTATTGTATGGGCTATAATGGTTCAAGGTATGGATCCAATCAAAGCTATTAATGCAGCATGGGCACCGTTTTCAATCAGCTCTGGAGTTGAGTTTATTGATGCGATTCTAAATCGTGGTGGGATGTCATCAATGCTAGGCTCTGTGGCAGTGATTATCTTTGGTTTAGGTTTTGGTGGCTTACTTGATAAAGTCGGCGTTCTTCAAACCATCGCACGTTTATTTGAGCGCAAAGTAAACTCAGCAGGCAGTCTTGCAGTATCAACCATTGCAACCGCTTTTCTTGGTAACGTATTTGGTTCAGCGATGTACGTATCGTTAATTCTGACACCGAAGATTTGTGCTAAAAACTATGACCGTTTAGGTTATCAACGTAAAAACCTATCTCGTAATGCCGAGTTTGGTGGCACGCTAACCTCTGGTATGGTGCCTTGGAGTGATAATGGTATCTATATGGCCAGTATTTTAGGTGTTGCTACCTTCTCATATGCACCATTTATGTGGCTAAGTTTTGTTTGTATTATCGTCACGATTGTCAGCTCTTACATGGGCTGGTTTGTCGATCGCTGTCCACCAGCAACTGAAGCACAATTAGCACAAGATGACGAAGATGAATTAATGGCAGTAAAACGTTTAACATCGTAAGCTGTATTACGCCATGTCTACACTATAAACGCACTTCTAAGGGGTGCGTTTTTTTTATTAAACCTGCAAAAAACTCACACTGTAACTATCACAACTAGTTGATACCTAAAAGGTATTTATTAAAACCCCACCTTTTTGATGTTCTTTCCAGTCGCAACACTCCCCTTTATTGACCCAACTATCAGCACCTTTATAGAGCCAGTTCACAAATATAAGATCCACATTTCATCAAACTGACTTTTCACTCCTACATCTTGACCCCAATCAATATTCCAAATTCATTTTTAATGAAAATACCGCTATTACCGAATTAACCACTAAATAAATTACTTGGTAACGTATCCCAAAAAATAATTATCGGGATTTATTTAGTCAAACCATTTTTTATTTTCCGTTTATAAGGATATATCTATGAGCAATAACCCAATAGAAGGTCGTAAAGTTACCATTGGCAGCTATCTTGCCCTTATTTTTGCCGTGGTGTTCTTCTCGGGCGCACTGCAATCTAATCAATGGTATGGCGTATTTGACTTTACGACCCTAAACGGCTCGTTTGGTAGTGTGGTTCATTCTGTTAGCGATACCACTGACGGCGTAGAAGCGGCTTCAACTTCATTTCGTGGTAAAGGCGGTAGTGGTGCTCGTGATGGTTTTATTTTTGCTTTAACACTCATTCCAACAGTGATGTTTGCACTCGGTATGATCAACGTGCTTGAGCATTACGGTGCACTTGATGCTGCACGTAAATTATTAACCCCTTTACTACGCCCATTAATGGGTATTCCGGGTAACTCAGGTTTGGCTTTAATTGCTTCACTACAAAGTACTGATGCCGGTGCTGCTATGACACGCCAGCTAAATGATGAAGGCCATCTCACTAAACGAGAAACGGATATTTTCACCATGTTCCAGTTCTCTGCTGGTGCTGCGATTGTTAACTTCTTCTCATCAGGGGCGGTGCTATTCACATTAACGACAGCATCTGGTGAACCAGCAGTAACTTCTTCTATCGGTCTTGCAGTTGCGATTATGTTTATCTTCAAATTCGTCGGTGCCAATCTTTTCCGTGTGTACTTAAACATCACTGAAGGTAAAGACAATAAAGACACTAAACCAACAACTGTTGCTCAGGAAAACGCATAATGACTACTACTACAAAAAAACCAATGGTTACTGATATTTTTGTTGAGGGCGCTAAAAAAGGCTGGGTAATTGCAACGACCTCAACAGTGCCTAACGTATTGATGGCTTTCGTTATCATCAAAGCACTACAAATCACCGGCGCATTAGAATTAATGGGTGATCTATTCTCACCGATTATGGCGATATTTGGCTTACCCGGTGAAGCTGCTGCAGTTTTGATCGGCGCATGGATGTCAATGGGGGGTGCGGTTGGTGTGGTTATTACTCTATTTGACCAAGGCATTTTAAATGGTGACCACATTGCAATTCTTGCTCCTGCTATTTATCTAATGGGGTCACAGGTGCAATACATGGGTCGTATTATGGGTCCAATTCGTACTGAAGGCCGTTACATTCCAATCATGATTGCTATTTCAGTATTAAATGCTTTTGCAGCAATGTTTGTAATGAATGTATTAGTGTAATTACTTAACGCACTGGTACTAGCTTAATATCAGTGCGCTTCTCTCTTTTATTACCGAGAGCCATCAATGGCTTGGAGTCTTTACTATGTCTTTTTCTCTTAATGATTACCTTGAAGAACTACGCCCTCTTATTAACATTGATTGCGGTACATTAACCGTTGATGGTATCGACGTTGTAGCGACGATCATGGCGCAAAAATACCTTGATTTAGGCTGGAATGTTAAACGCGTTGATTGTGGTATTGCAGGCACAGGCTTAGAAGTACGTAATAAGCCTCAAGCTGAACATATTGATGTGATGCTTATTGGCCACATGGATACCGTATTCCCAGTTGGCACTGCTGCCGCTCGTCCAATGACACATGATAATGAACGTGCTTACGGTCCTGGTGTGTCTGACATGAAATCAGGCTTACTAAGCGTGGTTTATGCATTGCGTGATCTCGATCCTGCTGCATTAGAAGCGTTATCTATTTGTGTATGTATGAACCCAGATGAAGAAATCGGTTCATTACACTCTGAAGAATGGCTAAAAAGCGTTGCTATTAACGCTAAACATGTATTAGTTGCAGAAGCAGCACGTGCTGATGGCTCGTTAGTTAAAGCACGTAAAGGCATGGCACGTTACTGTCTAAGCTTTCACGGCAAAGCCGCCCACGCAGGTAATGAGCCTCAAAATGGTCGTAGTGCAATCACTGAAATGGCACATTGGATTTTAGCGATTAATGCAATGACAGATTTTGAATCAGGCACGACGTTAAATGCAGGCGTTGTAAGTGGTGGTGCGGGCGCAAATATTGTTCCAGATTTTGCTCAAGTAGTGGTAGATGTCCGCTTCTGGGATAACGATGAGTATGCCGCAGTTGATGCTAAAATTCGCGCATTAACCGAAACACCTTTTGTTGATGGTGTGACAATCACAGCCGAGCGAGAAGCCCATAAACCGTCAATGGTCCCAAGCCCACAAACTGAAGTACTAATGGCTCAAGTAGAAGCCGTTGGTAAAGAGCTAGGCATTGATATCACTTGGCAAGCTGTTGGTGGTGGTTCAGATGCGAACTTAACCGCTGTTTTAGGCATTCCAACCTTAGATGGTCTAGGCCCAGTTGGTGCGGGTTTCCACAGTGCTGACGAATGGCTAGATTTGGCTTCTATTGAGCCACGTATTCGCTTATTACAACAAGTGTTAGTGAAAATCGCTCACCAATAACTGATAAACAAGCATTAAAAAAGGCTGCATTTCTGCAGCCTTTTTTCCTTTTAAATAATGCAAATGACATTACCAAAGGAAGGACAATCGTTTCAGTTGTTAGCTTAAATTAATATCAACTTAACTCAGTAAATAGCAATTTAACTGGTTTTTGCGATAATATTTGTTTTCTCGGATGACATTTGGACACTACGTAAATTGTCTAACTTAAATTGTATAGCCCGAAATGGATGACGCCAAAAATAACGTGGATACGTCCAACGTAAAACATGGATCATCTGAAGACGCTTGGCAGATTGATAGCAATGCCCAATACAATGCATACAACTTGGCTTTTCTTGACCAAGACGACAACCTGTTACTCTCTCTTCAACATACTCGATAAGACTTTCACATTCAGAGCACATTACGGCTCCACGGTGCAACGTTTTACAATATAGGCGAATCATCGCTTTCACTGTATTCAGTTCACGCTGCGAACGAACTGAATGATTGTTAATAACTATCATAGTTGCGCCATTATCCATCCCTTGTACGCAGTGCCAATGATAAAGATCAAATTTACGCACAAATCAGAACCTAATGAACAAAAATCATAATAGCGATCAGATTAGTGCTTATTTGTTGCACTTTAATACATTGTTCGAATAAATTACGAACAATGTACAAATATAAAAAACAGATAATCTTCGCCGTTGTAAGGCGATAAATGACAAAAAGCCACCTTGAAAATATCACTCAATGCTGAGTACATCTTCAAAGTGGCTTTAGTCGATCACAGCTCTAGCAGCATATTCACTGCAAGTATTAGTTATCGCTATTTAAACGACGTAATAGCTGATCTTTTAAATTAGGTGGCGTGCCTTTGATCGTCAAAGTATCCGTTTCTGCATCATAGAAAATACGCTCGCCTAATAACATGCTGTCAAAGTTAAGCGTCATACCGCCGCCAGAACCAACAAACTTAGTTAACTTACGCATTGCAGTGCGATCTGCAGGGAAGCTTTCTTCTAACTCATAACCTTGCTTAGAGGTGAAATCGTAGAAATTAGTGCCATCATCTGCTGCAGGTAATTCACTTGATAATTCTTTAACAGTAACTTCATCACCGGCTTGAAGTTGACCATTACAATAATCATAAACTTGCTTACGATATTGCTGCTTTTCTTCTTTATCTAAACGCGAATCTGCACAAAAATCTTCAACCGCTTGCATCAATACTTGGTTCTGAACTTTTACATCTAAACCCACTTCAGCTTGCATAAAATCAAGGAAGAAATCAGCAATCTTACGCCCTACACGTCCTTTAGCAAAGGTCAGGTAACGGGTAGATTCAGCATTAGTTTCCCATGATGACAAATCAATTCGCGCAACAATATCCATCTTATTTATATCAAGATAATCGGTTGCACTAATGCCTAATTGATCGGTTACTTTCATACTATGACACGTTGGTAACATACCAATAAACAAATAATCAGTCGCCAATGACTGGTATTCAGCCATCACCAATGTCCCCGCTTCTGCAAACGGATATTTCGCTAATTCTGTCTGTAAACGCTGCACTGATTGATTAGAAAATGTCAGGAAATCTAACTCTCCTTGACGAAATTGTTTTAACCAGTGAGCAAACTCACTATCCGCGGCAAAATGAGCAAAGCCTTTTGTGCCCTTACTGCTATAAATTCGATGTAATTCAGCAACGAGATCCTCTGTCGCAGAATCATTATCAAGAGTTTGATTTCTAAGATGAATTTCTAGCTCATCTTGGTCGTTTTTTACTAATTGGTGTAGAATGACGTTCGAAAGTGTAAGACTCATAATGGAAAAGGTTTTCAGGAAAACTGAACTCTAGGTTATCATAAGTCGTTATCCTAAACATTAAACAAGATTTCTTATGCCAATTACTTCAAAATACAGCACTAAAAAAGTTGAACAAATCATTGATGACGTGTTCGATGTTCTTGACAAACATAATACATCACCAGAGTTAGCCTTAATGGTTGTTGGTGATATTGCTACTAATATTATCAATGCTAATGTACCTGTTGCACAACGTGAAGTTCTTGCACAAAAATTTGCAAAAGCACTACAGGCCTCAATTAAAAAAGATTAAGTTTAGCTCTCAAGGTTAAACATAGCATTGAAGACTGAGAAGAATTGACATTTATGGTCGCCAGCACATACAAAGACAAAGTTTCCCAGCTAATTAGTTGGGGACACTGGTTTAGCTTTTTTAATATTATCGCTGCCATGCTACTTGGCACACGTTATATTATCTATTCAGAATGGCCGACAACAACTATCGGACAACTGTATCTAGGATTAAGCTGGATCGGACATTTCGGTTTCCTTGTCTTTGGTATTTATATACTGATCCTCTTTCCTGCAAGTTTTCTTATCCCTTCACAACGCTTGATGCGGGTGTTTGCGGTATTAGTTTCAACTGTAGGACTGACAACGCTACTGCTCGATACTTATGCCTACCAAAGTGTTGACTTACATCTAAGTCCGCTGGTGTGGGATTTGCTGCTGAGTGGCGAAAAAACAGAATTGAATACCCGCTGGCAATATCTATTTATTGTCGTTCCAGTCATATTCCTGATCGAGATGATATTCTCAGAATGGATTTGGCGTAAACTTAGAAAGCTAACCCGTAAAAATGTTGGTGGCCCTATCGCCATTGTGTTTGGTTTATGCTTTCTAAGTAGCCATATTATTTATATCTGGGCGGATGCTAATCTTTATCGCCCAGTAACCATGCAGCGCTCAAACTTTCCATTGTCATACCCAATGACAGCTAAAACCTTTATGGAAAAACATGGTTTATTAGATCGCCAAGAATACGCTAAACGTCAAGCTCAGCAAGGCATCAACAATAGCGAAATGATGCGTTACCCTATTGATAAACTTCGCTTTATTGATCAAGGTACTAAGCAAAATCTATTAATTATTATGGTTGATAGTTTACGTAGCGACATGGTTAATAGCGATACCATGCCAAACTTAACTGCTTTTGCTGCAGACAACATAAACTATACCAATAATTACAGTACCAGCAATAATGATAGTGGTGTGTTTGGGCTACTGTATGGCTTGCCTAGCGGGTATGCCAATAGTATTCGCGCTGAAGGTAAATCGCCATTATTACTTGATACTCTACAAAGTCGTGGTTATCACTTTGGCTTATTTAGTGGCGAAGGGTTTGAACAGCCTATTTATCGTGATGCGATCTTTTCTAAAACACAACTCGCAACCATTGATAACCTTGATAATGGTAAACGTACACCAAGTGATCGTTTAGCATTTAATGATTGGCATCGTTGGATTGAAAAACAAAAAGTTAATAAACCATGGTTTAGCTTACTTGAGCTAACATCGGTCAATCAATACGAAGAAAGTAGTGATTATCCAACCAAATTTACACCGTCTTTAGGTAGTAATCTACTCCATGATAATAAAGTAGATTCCAGCATTTTACTTAAAAACAGCTACCGTAATGCGGCTTATCACATTGATGGTATTTTGGCGAAAGTGTTTGCACAATTGAAAGCACAACACATGATGGATGACACTATTATTATTGTGACATCTAACCATGGCACTGAATTTAATGAGACCGGTAATAATACTTGGGGTTCAGACAGCAACTACAGCCAATATCAAATAAAAGTACCAATGATCATTCATTGGCCACAGCATGTTGCGCAAGTAGTCACTCGCCCAACCAGTAACCTTGATGTAGTGCCAACACTGATGGAGTCGTTATTTAATGTTGCGTCTAACCCATCAAATTACAGCTCGGGTATTAGCTTATTTGATAATGACAATGATCGCCGCTGGATCTTAGCTGGTAATAATAGTGATATTGTGGTGATTCAAAAAGGCACCACTACAGTGGTTGATAAATATGGTAACTACCGTGTTTATAATGATAACTATCAATTAATGGCACAAGATAAACCTAAGCTGTCGACATTAATGCAAGTGATGCACGAACTGAAACGCTTTTACGTACCAAACAGCATCAACGACAAAAATTAAATAAGCATCATTAAAAAAGCAGCTTTCGAGCTGCTTTTTATTTATTTGTTCTAAGATCAGTTAAAGATATCTATCACGATCATCGCTATAGCAATGATCAAAACCATCTTGCCAGCCTCGACGATATTTAACCACGGTAATTGAACGCTCCGGATCGCGCCGAAACCCCTCTTGATGAGTCGTTGCAGCGATAGAACGGCTATAGCAACCATCTTGGTAGCCATCAAGGTAAGCCCGTTCAAAACCTAATTCCGTTAACTGCTGATGGCGACTACTGCTACAGCCACTTAATAAACTCAGATACACGATTGTCATCAAGATTATCGTCTTCATCTTCGTGCCTCCTTTCATAGCACGAACATTATGCTACTCAATTTATATTCGACATAATAAAAATAGATAAGTTTTATGTAACTGAAGTGTAAAATTAATAAGAATCACAATGATAATAAATATGCACAAGATCACATTTATCGTTGTAAAAAAGAAGATATTACTAACTTGTGGTATATATCCTGCTAATTTATAAGGGAATAGTTGACAATAGCCACGTTACTAACTAATTAACTCATGGAACAGAGTATTAATGAACAAACAGGTTGCTGCTTTTTACCAAACCGTTGTTAAGCAATATAATAATGCACACGGTCTTAGAACTATTTGTGAATTAGTCTGCCGCAACCTGATGCAATATTTCGCCGTTAATCACCTCCAATTAATTATCAAATATAATGGTGAATGGAAATTATTATTAGATCTCAACTCACAAGGGATCCACTACCACTTTCCACCAATATCTCCTCCTACTTCAAATGAATATTATTATAAAAATATTCATTATTACGCTAATAAAACCACCGCATCAATTGATGTATTACCTAATTACCGCTATATATTGACGCCACTTAAACATCGTTCAGTAATTATTGGTCACCTGACACTTGCTGTCCCATTAGATTCTCAGCTTACTCCTAAGCACTTCGCAATATTGACCACTTTGCTTGCTGCCGAAATCAACAATAGCCAAACCAAACAAACAACCAAACATCACAGTATCAATTGCATCAATGCTGAAAAAGAGCTGCTTTCGACTAAAGAACAACAGCAAACATTATTGAATAAACTCCAAAGTATGCATGATATTTCGTTTCAGTTATGGCGTTGTAATTCAATGAGAGACATGTTGTTTATTGCTATCGACGAAGCAAAAAAACAACTACAAATAGATCGCATGGCTATTTTCTTATTTGATGAACAAAAAAATATGCATGGAACATTTGGCACTGACATTCATGGTAATACAGTCGATGAGTTTTATTTTTGTTCACCGATCCCTAATCAATGGTATGCATCTAAGACATTAAAAGATAAGGAATATATTGCGATTCAAGAGAACACACCTCTCTTTCATGATTTAAAACAAATCGGCTTTGGCTGGAGTGCTTATATTGCTTTATGGGATGAAGACACACCGATAGGATGGATCGCTTGTGATAATTTAATTACCGGGAAACCATTCCGCACTTATCATCATCAATTATTAAAACAATATGGTGTTATTGTGTCACAGCATATTTTGCGACTACAAGCCGCTGAGAACTTGATAAAACTCAATCACGATTTAGAGCAGCGCGTACAAAGTCGTACCAAAGCACTAAATAAAGCCAATGAGCAACTGCAAAAATTATCACGGATTGATGCACTCACCAATATTGCTAATCGACGCGTTTTTGATGAGACGGTAATAGCAGAATGGCGTCGAGCTAGTCGACTTGCACTGCCATTATCGTTACTCATTCTCGATATTGATAACTTTAAAACTTATAACGATAAACTTGGCCATGCTGCTGGCGATCAATGCTTAAAAACGATCGCCACAGCACTTTCTACAGTAGAGCGTCGCGCTGGCACTTTATTTGCCCGCTATGGCGGTGAAGAATTTGTACTGTTATTACCAGGTCAAGATCAGCAAGAAGCAATAAATAATGCCCAACGCTTGCTCAATACCATCCACGATATTGCCTTGCCGTTTCCATGTGATGGATTAAATAATAACAACCAAGCCATTGTGACCATTAGCATTGGAGTAAGTACAATTATTCCATCTCAAGCAACTACTTATGATGAGTTTTTCAAACAAGTGGATACTGCGCTTTATCAAGCAAAAGCCAAAGGTAAAAACTGCTTTAAAGTACTATCACCGACTTAATAAATAAAACATGAACAATAAAAAATTATCGAATAACAATAATTTTTTATTGCAAAGCATTTTATTGTGCCATATTCTAGCTTCATAACCTGAATGAGGAACAATCATATGTCAAAAATTCAACAACAAAGCCGCAGAGTAAAAATTCTATTGCAGCTATTTTTTATTCTAACCCCAATTTTAGTCTGTTATTTTTGGTTAACAGTAGCAACACCTTATGACTTTTTAAGAAATACCGGCATAGTACAAACATCTTTTGATATTAATCAGCTTACAGAAACACCATTAACATTGACCACTCGTTTACTCGCGCTCGTAACAAGCTTAATTTACTGCTCGATTATTATGTATGCCTTAAAAATTCTGATTCGGTTATTTGGTAACTATGAAAACAAACACATCTTTACTTTAGAGAATGCCAACTGCTATCAGAAACTCGGTTATAGTGTCTTTTATTGGGTTGGCGGTTCACTTTTTTACCAACCATTAATGACGTTAATACTAACTTTTAATAATCCACCCAATCACCGCATGATTATGATTAGCTTTGTGGGTATTGATTTTTTAACCCTATTAATAGGCGCTATTATTGTTATAATTTCATGGGTTATGAAAGAAGGCTATCACCTCGCCGATGAACAAAATTACACAATTTAAGAGTTTATTATGACTATTGTTATTAATTTAGATGTAATAATGGCGAAACGAAAAATACGGTTAAAAACATTAGCTCAAGCAATGAATATGACAGAAGCGAATTTATCAATACTAAAAAATGGTAAAGCAAAAGCCGTTCGGTTTTCGACACTTGATAAACTTTGCGAACAACTTGATTGCCAACCAGCAGATATTCTTGAATTTCAAAAAAACGATGACAATTAGTATTTCGTTTATGGCAATAACTATTTTTAAAGATATAAATAACTTTAAAAAAATATAAATAATAAAAAAGCAGCATATTTATGCTGCTTTTTTGTAAGTTATCAATCAGTAATTAAATCATCCACTACGATTTACGCTTTGGTGCAGCCTTAGGTTTGGTCGAGGTCGATTTTTTTGCATAACTGCGTTTTTTAGCACGAGGCTTAAATTCAGGAGAGGTGAGTGAACGCAAACTTGGTGGTACTTCACTGACTTTTACTTGTTCCATTAATGCGGTAACTTGTTGTTCTAACGCAGCCATAAATGGTTGATAGGCACATTTTTTATCAGCCATATCATGTAATTGATGTTCCCAATGCGCGGTCATATCAGGATAAGTTGAACTATCAGGCAAGGCATAAATTAATCCCTTTCCAGCCTCTGAAGCATGAATCGCTTTACCTTGGCGTTGTAGCAATTGCCGTTTAAATAACATCTCTAGAATTCCTGCTCGCGTTGCCTCTGTACCTAAGCCATCGGTATCACGGAGGATTTTCTTTAATGATGCATCCGATACAAATCGAGCAATACCCGTCATCGCTTGTAATAACGTCGCTTCCGTAAACGCTTTTGGTGGCTCAGTCATTTTATCTTTGATCTCACCATCCCGACACACTAATACGGTGCCTTTATCTAACGGTGGCACTTTATCGGCTAAATCGCTGTCTTCTTTTTTATCATCGCGCCCCAGTAATACTCGCCAACCAGGTGACATTAACTGACGACCTTTAGCAATAAATAGCCCACTAGCAATAGTAAACACTAACTTAGCATCAGCATATTCAGCCGCAGGATAAAACTGCATTAAGTACTGTCGAGCAATTAATTGGTATATTTTGGCTTCATAACCCGTTAACACTGATGATGATTTAGGTGTCGGAATAATCGCATGGTGAGCATCCACTTTTTTATCATTCCATGCTTTTGATTTTAATGCTGTATTTGCATTATCAACCGCGGCTGCTAACTGATTATCTGTCGATGCAATCGCACGACACACATCATTAGCTTGTTTAAAATGATCTAATGGTAGATGGCGACTGTCTGAGCGAGGGTAAGTGATCACTTTATGTTTTTCATACAATGACTGACAGGTTGATAAAACATCGGTCGCACTCATACCAAACCGCTTTGCCGCATCAATCTGTAATGCTGATAATGAATATGGCAATGGTGGCGCTTGCTTGGTTTGCTTACGCTCAGATTGTGTAACCTCTGCCGGTTGACCTTTAATCCGTTCAACCACATTTTCACACAATTTTCGATTTAGCACTCGCCCTTCCAAATCTTGGTGAGGTTCACAGGCTTTACTTGGCTGCCACTTAGCAAAAATTGTTTGTTCACCATAGCTAATTAACGCAAAAACTTCATAAAACGGTTTAGCGATAAAATTAGCAATCTCATCATCACGTCGAACTACCAACCCTAAAATAGGTGTTTGTACTCGCCCAACGGATAATACTCCGCGGTAACCGCCCTTTTGACCAAGCAATGTGTAAGCACGAGTCATGTTCATGCCATATAACCAATCAGCTCGTGAGCGCGCTAAGGCCGATACTGATAGCGGAATAAAGTCACGATTACTACGCATGGTTGCTAAAGCTTTTTTAACCGCTGCGGGGTTTAAATCAGAGATCAATAACCGTTGTGCGGCGGCTTTTTTAGTTTTTGATATTTTGACATAATCAATCACTTCATCCACCAGCAATTGGCCTTCTGGATCAATATTACAAGTTATTTTTAATAAATAGTTTAATATACTGATTTTAAACGTAAATATTTCTTTTCACACTTTTTATTATTTTGAACAATACATCTATAAGTGAACAGCAAAATTAGAGCTTTTTAGTTGTCTTAAATTATAGATAAAATTCAATAACCAGATTGAATTAGTAGATAAATAGAGAGGTTAATATCAGTGAACAATAAAGGTTAAAACTTTACTCTTACTCAGCGCTTATAACTGCGTAACGCTACAGGAAAGAAAGTAACAATAAACGAGCTAGCCATAATAAAGCTAACTCGATATTGGACAAAAGCTTGTTACAAGCTTCAGACTACTTATACCCTTCAGATAACTATTTCTAAGTCTAAACTAAAACATATTACACTGGTTTGTTCACTGCGGAGTCGTTACTCTTGGAAGCTCTCATTTACTATTCCATTCTGAGTCAGAATGGATGAAAACCAAGCTTCTAACCTAAAACCATAAGCATTATCAATTTGCTTTGCATAGCCAATTAGACCATTAATATGCGATAACATACCAAAAATGGTATCAAATCGTCGATGTTCGACATGCTGTAGTATTCCAAACTTTTCAATTCCTCTAAGGTGTCCTTCAACTCGTTTTTTGAATCCTTTTGATAGCAAAGGCTCTTGAGCTTCCACATTTAACCCAAGCACAATTTTTCGGGAGCCAGGAGGAATGATCTTTAGCTTGGTCTTATTTGTATTGAAATTTTCTGTTCTTAGTACTTTTTTGACATAGCTTACAAATTTAATCGCTCTTTCTCTTGAGAATCGATTATCAATTGTCGAAAAGGTTAAGTCATCGGCATATCTTGTATAAACAAGCCCATTTTCAGTCGCATAACTATGGAGTTGCTCATCAATCTCCTGAAAGACTAAGTTAGACAACATAGGACTCGTTGGGGCACCTTGAGGAAGCCGTCCAAAGAAGCTTACACCTTTTCTCTTGTAAGGATATTCAGCCGAATTTGTATTGAAATTGCGCCATTTTAATGTGTTACTAATTCTTAAATGAGTCGGTTGATACGTACATATTCTCCCTAACTCAAAAGCAACCAAAGGTTTGTAGCCAAGTTTTCTAAATACTTTGTAAACCATTACTTCAGAGATTGAGTCAAAAAAGCTTTCAATATCCATTTTAATAAGCCACTTTGATGAACAGTGCTCTCTTGCACAATTGAAAATAGAAGATTGAGAGTGATACGAATAACACCTAAAATGGGGAGCTTGCGACGCTAAAATTTCTTTATGGATCCAAGTTTGTACTAGTTTTAATTCGGTTCTTGGAATAGTTAAAAATCTGTGTCCCCCACTTTTTTTAGGGATTCTATGGAAATTATAGGGTGTGCTATTACGACGTACAATTTCTCTTAGGTAAGGGTAACTTACCCCTGTTATATGGCATATTTGATTTAAGCTAAATAAATACGGAACAGATGGGTTAATTCGTTTGAGGGACTCATATACAATGCCTTTAAGTTTTTGTTCCGAAATTCCTTTTTCCAAGCCTTCCTGAATATAAGTGTGAGTTGGGCCGATCGTCATACAGCTACCTTTGATGCTCCCGAGCACTGCTTCATTAATACTCGGAAGGCTACGCACCAGAGATTGATGAAGCAGTGGACTGCGGATTAATGCGAGACATTTTTCATAGAAAACACTTAACATGCTCTCCAAGTTACCCCCTCAATGTTAAAAACACTGAGGTCGAACACTATCTAGTATTAAATAGTGCGCCACATGTAAGCCATATGGCTAAACTAGCAGTACGGTGCTCACGGCCCAACTAACATCATGTAGGATAATAGTTTTTTTCATTAAATTCAACATTATAATTACTTTCCTGCCATCTAGATAACTCTTTCAAGCCTCGTTCAGTAATCATAATTGTTGAAACGTCTAATGTTAGCAACTTCATATCTATCATCAAATGGAGTACTTCTTGGTATACGGAGTAAGACCAGTTCAAAATAAGATGCATATCATTAGAGTTTGTAAATCCGTCATTAATCACTGCCAAAAACTGCTTAAACCGTACAGAAGTCGGAATTTGTTGTTCATCAATACTTTCTAAACTTACTCTAAATTGCACAGGTATCGAACGTGCAGGGAACAAAGCATTCCACGTCTTTGTGACTCCTCTCTTTGATATTGATGCTGCTGTATACTTAAAAGTATTTCTATAAAAAATTGCGGGCAAATTGTTAGGAGCCGAATGTGTAAAGACAACGCGTACAGCAGTGTCCTTAAAACCCAAGGGCATGCGTTCTGTATTATTGGCATAGTCAGAGCAAAGTTGTAGCATGGCTACTGAGTTAGGTACATCATAAAAAGTGGGACATGTAGCAAGATTGCTAATTTCTACTCTTGCTTTTTTCTCCCAGTACTTTAGATACTTCAATCCTTGTTCAGAGCCCATAAATGAGACCACATGCAAATTTAGCTTGTGCCCAGAGACCCAACTTTTAATGGTTCGATGATGATAGACTGCTTCAATAAAATCAGATGTTCTTTTTCCTGAGCCAATCATGTCATCCACGAGAATTATGGCTTTACACTTTTTAGACCTAAGCAATGATATTGGTGGCGATTGCTGACCTTGCAATATTACCTTTTTTTTATAGGCTCTAGACAGATTAGCAATGATGTTTGATATGAAGGCTTCACTACCTAACGGTTCTGTGCCATGTTGAAGAAACGGGACAATTCTGTCGTCATTATCATCAAAATAGCTAACTTCATTTTGTAATAATTCCCTTATTGGATATATTGCAACGCTATCGTAACGCTCCATTATTATTTCTAATTGACATGTGATGTCATTAATAACTCTACTAGTAGGAATTACCACTAAACTATCAAGTAAGTCACGAGCAACCTCTTGATCTTTAACTTTAAACTGTTTAATGAACGGCTGGCAATAGGCAAGGTTACTTAACATAAAATCTAAACCATCATTTATATTTAAGAGGCTTTACCATAATGCCGCTTTTTTAGTGCTTTTTCAAAAAAAAGCAGTGAGTTAATGAACTATAACAAAAACCAAATAGTTAATTGATAAACCTTTGATTTAAGGTCTTACTTTTTGCTTGTATTAATACTAGATTTGCAAAAATCACCTATTCAAATAAGGATAATAAACGGTGTTGACACACAATTGGGCATAGCTGTGTCAGCGTAGATATCTCATCAACGTTATAGCCATCCATATCTTTCCCTTTAGAAAACAGATAATAATTTATAAAAGCCAATTGCAACGTAAGTCACATAACAACATTTAAATATAATATATAAATAATTCTATATTATATTTACACTCCACGAGAAAAGATCATGTCTAAAAATAAAAAATTAAAGAGAGAACAAAAAAAGAAAACGTATAAAAAAAAACAAGCAACACTACAAAACAATCGAAATAAACAAGTAAAAGAAAGTAATACTAATCTTTCATTTAATTTAGTACCAATAGAGTTTTTAATTGCATTTCCTAATTTAAAAATAGGTAAAGATGAAATTGATTTTTTATCTGAAACGAACACGCATCTAAATACACCAGCATATATATATCCTATAAATAAAAAATCCATCCATGAAAAAAACTTAGTATTAAAAAGTAATGGTTTGAAACCATTCCCATATTATGAGTCTGGATGGATGGTTATTTCCACCGAGAATATGCAACCAATAGGAACGTTTGATAAACTTGAGTTCGCTAAAGAGTTTATATATTCTACATATTCAAATGTAAAACAAATACGCTATAACTCTCTAGGATTGAAATCTGGATGTCCAGATTTTTCTGATATCCCTAATTTAAATTCATCTGTAGATAAAGAGCAATGGATTGAATATTGTCTATACTTAGAAGAACAGTATGGATTCCAGTTTGACTCACAAGAACTAATTGATATCATCATTGGTAAACTAATTGATGAACATAATGCCCCTACTTATTTACAAGAAGCATTTTATTCTGATGGGTTAATAGAGCCAATAATTAATTTTATTAAAGAGAAAGAGTTAATATCTTATAGAAATGCATTTGATGCACTAAATGATTTTGAAGAGAAATTATCAAAAATAAATAATTAATTAATGTAGCTTTAAAATAAAGATGGATTAAACCATCTTTATTTTGTTGTTAACTCACTAAATTAGAAAACATAATAGATTAAAAATCAAAGCATAGGACTAGATATAAATTCTTTATAATTAGAAATTAATTTTTCTTTCTTTTCCTTTGCATATTTATTTTCTGGTTCAATTTGTAACAAATAATTTAACTTACCAATTGTTTTTTCATAAATTAAAGGTTCAAAATTAGGCATTTTAAATATATTATCTTTATTTTTTTCTAATTCATAAATTACAGCACGAAGATTTCTTTTAAAAGACTTAGGAGCTTTTATTTCTCCATTTGATATGGATACGCCTGTAATTATTTTTTTACTACCTTTTTTCTTTAGCTTTGTTTTACTTTCATTAACTATAAAATCGTATTCTTCAAGAATTAATGCTACTAATTTAATTATTTTACTCGGTATTTTTTTTCCAGAAAAAGCTAAATCATCAGCATATCTTGAATATTTCAAACCAAAAGATAATGCTAATTTATACAATCTATTATCGATTTTATTAAAAATAATATTACTAATAATTGGGCTAGTACATGCTCCCTGAGGTAATGTATTATTCAGAGTACATAAATAAGATAAATAATTTGATTGCAAATCACAAAAACCATATTGGCTAAATATATTAAAAACATCTTGACGATATATGTTTGGAAAAAAATCTTTAATATCTAATGTTAAAAGTTCATTACTATCACAATGTATTTTTGCATGATCTATATAACTTTTATTTTTAATATAAGCATACGCATTATCGTTAACAACTATTTTTTCTAATATGTTTTTTTTTATATTCTGTTGAATAAACTTAAGAGTTGGGTATGGTGAACTTATTTCCCTCACACCTCCCTTTCTTTTAGTTATAGAAAAAAATCTATAATAGTTTTTATTTGAATTTAAAATATTCGTTATTATTTTAATATTATGAGAAGTATTTTTGATGGAAATAACTTCCAATAAATTAACAATATTATTATCTGTCATAAAATTGCCTTCTAGTTCTACTTTCTATCTTTTTCTAATACATAACCTTACACGTAGTGGAAGTTATGTGCACCAAGATTCGAACAAAGCTCCACCGTTCGAATCTTGGTGCAGGCTCTTATAATTCGATTAGGTTAAAGTTAACCTAACCGAAAAAGGCGAATACACCTTATATTGCTAGAACTAGAAGGCAATTGTATTGTATTATCTATCTCTTACATGTCAAGTTTTGTTTTATTCAAAATTTCAGGTTTTACTGTTTTCAACAAATTAAGAATAAAAGATAAACGCTTATTGTCTATATGATCTTTTAATATTACATTCATACCATATTGATTGATATATCCAAAATCAACAAGAAACTTAATAACAGTCTTAATCTCTTTAATACTAATTCTATATTTATAATGAAACTCATATAAATCATGATATTTATTATCTAAAATGATATTAAATATTAACTTTAATGCTATTTTTTCTTCATTACTTTTTGGTATGTTAATTAAAAACATTACCTAACCCTCATTAATAATGTTTTATGCATTTCATTACTTTTTAACCTCTCCCACCAAAAGATGGGAAACACATTATTTGGGCAGCTTATATTCTCCCAATAATATAAGCTTTCACTTTTACCATACCCTAATGAATATTTAGATAATGGTCTATTATCATAAGTATCAGATAGTTTTTTTTCTATTTTTAGCATTAATTTTATCTTAAAATACCTATCAATTATTGAATTTTTCTCTGATATACCTTTATCTAATTCCTTTGGACAGTAAACTTCAACATTTAAATTTTCCTTTATAATTTTAATACCAAATTTCATGGCTGTAAAAGAAACAATAAAAATATTAAATTTTTCAATATTTAAATTTTCATTAGATATTACTTTAGCAAGCCAATCATATTTTTTTATTATTTTATTACCGCTGCCGATAAAATCATCAAAAATAACAATATTAGAACAATTATTCAGTTTACCTTTTAACTCAGAAATATGATTTATATATGAATCTTTCCATTCATTGGTAGGAGTAATTTTTTGAGATAGAATTTTAAGACCAGATAGCGAACCATCATTTTTACCAACATCACAAACTGAAACTATAAATGTCTTATCTGATTTAAGATTCTTTTTTTTAAAATATTTATTAATTTCATCAGAAACAAATCTTTCTTCTTTCTTATCAAGAACAAAAAAATCATCAATTAATTCTTTAAGTAATGAACGTTCATCTCTAGAATAACAAAGATCCCATAAATTCATTAGTTCGTCATACCGTTCTTTTGCCCATTGATGCTTATCAGTTATATCAATAATATCATAGAATGCCTCCCTATCGATTACCTGATTCGCAATAGAACTCATAGCAAAAACCTCTTATATTATGATAGAGTAGTTAAACTTTAAGATAATGATTATCATGAAAATAAGAGGAATAATCAATATGGATTTAGGTTTAATTGGTTCGTCAATTCTTGCCGGTGGTATCGCAGGTCAAATACTAACTCTTTTTGGAACAAACTACTTAACGAATAAACGAGAATATAAAAAATGGCAGCTAACTGAACGTCATAAAGCTAGTATTGAATTACTTGATATTTTAACATCGAACCCTCAAGCACCTGAAGAATTATCCCAGTGGACACATAAAATACGTAATGCTTCAATGAAAATACACATTCTATATAAGGATGGAACAGCCCCAAAAGAACTAAGTAACTCTTTAGAAAATGTATTCAAATATGCTCAAGAAAAAAAAGATGGTCATGCTAATAATGAATGGTCAAAAAATTTTAGAAAATCCGTTTCAACACTCAGAAAAGAATTATCAAATAATATTAATATAGATTAATGTTTATTATGTTGAAGATTATTCTATCTTCAACATAATCTTTATTGTTAGAAGACATCAATTCCGTTTAGCTCTTCTCTTTGGTTTAGGATTAAAACTTCCTTTCCCTTGTAATCCTCGAAAACTTACTTGCTGAACATCATTCAGTAGTTGATTTAACCTATCCGTTAATGGGTTCATAAAATCGCTATACTTCATCTCACGCTGACTAATCGCTTCGAGTTGTGACTCCCAATGAGCGGTCATATCAGGAATCACCATTTGCTTAGGCAATGTAGTAATAAGCTGACGACCAACATCCGTTGCTCGAATTTCTTTACCTTTACGTACTAAAAATTGACGCTTAAACAATAATTCGATAATTCCAGCTCTTGTTGCTTCAGTGCCTAATCCATCAGTATCTCTTAATACCTTTTTTATCGTTGGATCGGTTACATAACGTGCAATACCAGTCATAGCAGAAAGCAACGTAGCATCAGTAAAATACTTCGGTGGTGTCGTTTGCTTACTAATGAGATCGGCATTAATACATTGGATATGTTCGCCCGTTCTAACATTCGGCAGTTTTTTAGCAGAAAAATCATCATCACTATTTTTTGACGTTGTGTTTTTCGTTGGGAATAATACTTTCCAACCATCTGATACAACTTCTTTTTGCTTAGCTATAAATAAACCGCCACTAATCTCAGTATCAACCTGCTTTTCCATATACTCAAAAGCTGGATAAAACTGCATTAGATATTGTCTCGCAACAAGTTCATAAATATTAGCTTCGGCTGACGATAAACGACTCGTATCTGATGATTTCGATGTGGGTATAATTGCATGGTGAGCTGTCACCTTTGCATCATTCCATGCCTTACTTTTCAGAGTTAAATTTGCGTTCTCAACAGCATTACGTAAACCTGCACACGTTGAACCAATAGCGGCAGTAACTTGTTTTACATCATTAAGATGTTCTTTCGGTAAATGACGAGAGTCAGATCGAGGATAAGTAATTAGTTTATGACGCTCATAAAGTTGCTGACATGTATCAAGTACCGTTTGAGCACTCATTCCAAAGCGTTTTGAAGCATCAATTTGTAGAGTCGATAAACTATACGGTAAAGGAGGTGCCTGCTTTTTTTTATCTTCTTTTACAGCAGTAATTTTACCTTCTTTTCCCTTTATTCGGGCTATCACATTTTCAACTAATGCTTTAGATAAGACTCGATTATCTTCATCCATATAAGATTCACAAGCTGCACTTGGCTTCCACCTAGCTTGATATGTTTCACCCTGTTTTGTAGTAATCGTCGCTAGCACTTCATAAAACGGCTTAGAAACAAAGTCTTCAATTTCTAGATCACGAAAAACAACTAATCCAAGAATGGGTGTTTGAACTCGCCCAATAGAAAGAACGCCACTATAACCTGATTTTTGTCCCTGTAATGTACATAACCGAGTCATATTCATACCATAGAGCCAATCTGCACGCGCACGAGCTAAGGCAGAAGTCGCTAATGGAATAAAATCAGTATTCTTTCGTAAATTATTTAATGCTTTCTTAACAGCAACAGGGTTTAAATCACTGATTAAACATCGCTGAACAGCTTCGCGTTTTGCTTTAGAAACACCAGCATGATTAATAACTTCATCTACTAATATTTGACCAACACGATCAGGATCGCCCATATTAACCAGAACATCAGCTTCTTTAATCAGCTTTTTAACTATCGTGAATTGTTTTCTGGTTTTTGGTTTTACGACCAACTTCCATTCATTAGGTATAATAGGAAGATGAGAAATGCTCCATTTCTTATATTCAGGATTATAAGCTTCAGGCTCTGCTTGCTCTAAAAGATGACCAATGCACCATGTTACAACATCACCATTACCTGCTTTTATAAAACCATCACTTTTTTGATGTGGTTTTGGCAGTACATCAACTAATGCACGAGCTAAACTCGGTTTTTCAGCTATGAATAATCTCATTACTTCTTACCATTAATAGAACTAACTTTGTATGAAGCCAGCTCTTGTTCTAAATAGGATATTTTTTCTAACGCTTCAAATAAGGTAAACTCTAACTGAGCATTGTGAGCAACTACTTGATCGCAAAACGTTTTAATATTATCTCGTTGTTCTTTATATTTTTCCTTTAAAATTTTCTCTTTTTCTCTTTGCTCTCTGAGTTTATTAAGTCGCTCATTATTAACTTTTATTTTACCTGTACTATCTTGTTGACGACGTAATTGAATAGTTTTTTTCGCCGTTTCAACAAAAGATGAATAGTAATAGATACCACCAGAACTCAACCCCGCTTCATCGTTAATGCGTTTTAAACTAATTCGACCATCAGGCTTAGTCTTGATTGGATTACCATCTACAAGTCTCTGTAACGCTTGTTCAAGCCGAATTAAAGTTTCCTTACCTCTATCTGATTGATCTACCATAAATACTCTTATAAAAGCGTTACGTTAATATCATGAGTGAATTTTTTTACTGCTATTTTATGTTCGTCAAAACATTTTTCCATGGACTTAATGTCATAATAAATTTTAGACAAAATATTAGGCATTTTAACGCCATGAGCAACCAGTTGTTCAAACTTATGAATAAGTAATTGGTGCTTAGAGACAAGAGATAACGCTGTTTTTTTCGTTATAACTTCATATTTACATTCAGGCATATCACAAATACGGTTACACTGAGGATTAGTACAATGACCAGCAGGAGTCTCAATAATCGACATTTGACCATTTTTCACCTGCTGAGATATTTCTTCTCTACTTAAATAAATAGATGATTTATCTTCTCCTCGCAGTGACATAATGCGCTTACCTTCAATACCCGATAGCGATTCGGCTTCATTGTAAATGTAATAAAGCGTATCAGTCATAAATTCATGATTTTCCTGTGCTATATCCATTTTTAATTCTTTATCCAGCATCATATCAAAATAGCCAGCCACATTGGCTTGATTAGAATACCAAGATGTCATAGCAATATTCATATGTTTAAACTGATATTTAAGATCGAGTAATGAAGCAAGTTTATTTCTCACTAAATAAACCGCAAAAGTACGCCTAAAACAATGAGGATTAGGGATTAATACCTCACCTAATTTAAGTTCACCTTTTCTCGTTGGATTCAAAAGTTCAAATTCTTTGATATCTTTAGCACTAGCTACATAGCCAGTAGATTTAACAAAGCTTTTTAGTGACTTATCAATTGCTTGTCTTCCTGCTGCTGCATAGGTTGCTGTTGGACTATATGATAAGAAAAGATTCTCTGCATCTCGAATCATTTTATTCTGTTCATCTATGTGAGTTAATGTAGTAGCGCGATCTTTCCACATTTCACGCACAAATTCATAAGCACACCAAACAAGCTCAATAGCATCTTTTACTGCTGGTATCGTCACCCAACTAGCATTTCTAGCAACGCCAGCAATATTAGGTTTTGTATGAACTCCATGTAATATAGGGATCGTCATTCCTGCATATTTTTTCTCTTGGTATGAATCAAGATTAAAAGACTTAATTTCACCATCTCTGCAGCCTGTAAACCCCGCAATAACGATGTAGCATGCACCTCGAAGCCTCGACAACCACTGACCAGTTAAATCCAGTGTGAAATCAATTCCATCAAAATGATGGATATTAGACTTTTGAGCATATCTTCGTGCAGTTGGTACATCATGCCCGTTTTTAATATTATTCTCATAGTTAATGATAAATAAGCGGTATGCTTCACTAATTTTATTACGGTAAGGATGATATTTATATACTACATCTAATGCAGACTTAAAATAGCATAAAGCAATATTCTCAGGTAATGCCATAGTTTGTTGCGTAATATTTGCTTCACTTGCTAATATTACAGCTAATGCATTAGCATTCTCAATTTTTCTAGTGAGAACACCATCATTATTCAGTAGTGGAAAAATAATTAAGTAGTTTTTCCATGTTTTTAATTTAAGTTTCTTTTTTTTCGCCACTAATATAAAATTACGAAAACCTTTGTCTGAATTCAAATAACTAATACTATTACCACCACATTCAGTAATACATTTTTCGAATAGAACAAAAGCTTGAATATATTTAGTCCCAATACCTTTTTTGTTAATTAACCGATTACTATTGAATTCCTTATAAATAAGTTCTTTACACTTACTTTTAAAGTCGCCAGTAAGATTCTTAAAATTCAAATGAACAGATTCCTTTATTATTATCCATTTATCATCACTATAATAACTAAAAGGATTACCGTCTGAATCATATGAAATTATTTTTAACTTAGAGTTATCATCTTCTTGATTAGTATTTAATGTTGATATCATTACCCTTTTCATAACTAAAATAACTCCATAATTGTTGTCAAATCAGTTGTGTCAGTCCACAATGGATGAGGTGAAACATTATATTTTTTCACTCCAATATCGTAATTGTCACGATATTCAGATTTCAATCTTCTCAAAATAGATTCAATCGTATTTACTATTTTTGTCAAAATATTAGTAGGTACAGTATTTATTGATGGCATAGATGACGCATCTAAAATAATGTCTCTAAATGATAATAATAACCAAATATCATCAACCTCAGCAATTACAGCATGATGTTCACAGCCAAAGCATTCAAGAAATTTATAACAAGCAACTTTACTATTATTTTTTGCTAAACCAGCTTTTATTAGGCTACTTTTTAATCTCTCTGCTTTTTTTCCAAAAGGCTCTTTACACCGTAATCCATTAGAAAGAATACTTGGTTTATCTAAGTTGTTTTTTATAAAAAAATTCTCTCTAACTGGATCTGAAAACTGATAAGAGCTATTTTTAATTGCCTCATCTAATGGCTCACCAATAACAGTCCTTTGCCTTACATCTAAAGCTCTCGCAATAGAGAAGTTCATTTTAATAGGATCACCATTACTATAATGTTTTGAAACTGTAGCTGGTGAATTATTCAGCCCTTCAGCAACAGAAAATATACTTTCAGTCGCTCTCATAATAAGAGTTGCTTTAGTCTTTCTAAATCGTTGTGTGCTGAGTAACGGTAAACCAAGTAATTTAAACGTGTTGTTCATCGTTACAGCAGCATTTGCAGGAGATGATTGCCTAATACTACCTTTGATGATATTTGGAAATACATAATCGGATTGATTTTTTGTCACCAATTTACTTAATATTAACCAAGTTTCAAAAAACTCCTTAGACCTTTTGCTAAAGCCAATATCCAAGATATTGTCTTTACCTGCCTGCCTATTTTTAACGGTTTTTAATTTAAAATTTCCTCTTGATGTTTCACTAAATGATTCAGATGTAATGTCAGAAAACTTTAAGTTAATCAGAGCAGATTCATTCGCACCTGTATAAAAACTTGTTAAATAGAAAGCTGTTTTTATTAAATCATTTTTCCATGTATCAGGACTGTTTCCTGACTGAATTTTTTTCTTCCATGAGGAGTCGGTAAAACCACCGTTAAAATTACCATTTTTCTTCAATAAATCTTTATCGTAAAGTGGGTGTAAACGAGGAATTTCATTTGCTAAAGTGGATTTTCTATAAGCGTTAAATATTGTATATAACGCAACAACAATCTGTTTAATTTCGGCATCAGTATAAGGTTCTACTGGTGACGTATCATCAGATAAACACAAAAACTCATTTTTAAGATCATCAAGTAAAGCTGGATTAATTTCAAATAAAAGAGCTTTTATAGAACTTTGAATTTGCATGAGTGTTTTCCCTTTAATTCCATCTAAATAACGACTTTTTAACTCACTCACAAATAACTTAATAGACTCAGAAGAAAAAATTACCTCAATATTTTTTTTATCACAATTTTGGATTAATGTAACAACTGCATTAAATATATTAATTTTTGTTCGAGGACTTCGCTCTATCTTAATTAAGGCAGAGTAGATATCTCTAACTTGATCCCATCGATTCATATCTATAAGAGGTTCATTCGACTTCAAATTAAAAATAGCCCCCTGTGATTTGACTTTAACAGTAGGACAATTTTTATAGCCTAGTCGTTTAAAGTAAACAGTATGACCAAAATTCCTCAAAATCATGTTTTCAACAGGTATAGAAATAACATCTATATCAGCTAATATATTAACATCTATATTTTTACGTGTTTTTTTTCCAATAAATGCCAATCAAATCACCATTAATCCTTTAAAATAATTTCCAATGCTTGCTCATAAATAACATTAGCACCAATATCTTCGTTACAAAATTTCAAATAGTGTAATAACGTAGTTCTTGATTTATGCCCCATAACAGATTGAATATAATCAAGAGCATCACCTTCTTTAACCCCTTTATTTAAAAGTTCTTTTAAACGACTAACAGCATAAGTTGATCGAAGATTATGAAATTTATGATCGAATTGAGGAATTCTATTTCTTACAGTATTACGAACTTCTCCCCATCGAGCATTAAAAGTGTGAGGAGCATAATAATGTCCAGTTTGAGTAATTAATAATGGAGGATTATCCATTTCATCAGGATAATTTAATTCAAATAATTTACGACGTTTAATATATCTATTTGAATTTATATATTTATGTAAGTTGATCATTAATTCAGATGGCATCTCAATTGTTCTACTGCCTGAACCTTTTGTATTAACGCCAAATTTAGGTGAAATTAAAATACCATCCGTATGAATCAAATATTTACTTTTAAGTTGCTCGCTCGATGGTTTATAAACAAATTTAGCCCTAAATGTAGTCAGTTCTTCTCGTCTTAATCCTGTATATCGAGCTAAGGCTATAGTTAGTCTATATTCTTGGGAAAGCTTTACTGAAATGCTCTTATCATTTTGATTTGAAATAACCTCACATTTAACACGACAGACATCATCCACTAATTCCCACTCTCTGTCACTTAAAGGAATTAAGGCTCTCGATACTCCCCCAAAGCAGGTGTTTTTAGGAAGATTCAATCTAATATCAGTCGTATTTACATAAATAAAATTGTCTCGCATATACTCATGATTTCCTTCCAGCCTAACTTTAGCTATTTCATAATTAAATGGTGGATTTGTAAACTGATAACCTTTAGCCAAATAAAACTTATAAAAATTCACAACAGAACCTAAATAATTATTTGCCGTGGTTCGGGCTAAATTACCACTTTTAACAGAGTCCTGAAGATGTCGGCTAAATTGATAAGTTGGTTTATGGCGAGAAATTATTGGCATTTCATCCCATTTAATATTTAATTTATCAAGAAAATAGAAATAGTGTAGAAGAGCTTGAGCTTGAGTATTAACTTGTTTTCTATATTTAGTCGATTTTAAATAAATAAGCCAATTATTAACAATTGATACTGGAGTTCCTGTATCCTCAAATAACAAAGGCATATTATTAATAATGTTTGGTTTCCCATTCCAACTAAAATTTATTTCACCTGTATCTCGATTAATACATCTGATAAAAGTTTGATCTATTTTCAAACTTGGAAGAACCCATATCACATAGTCCATTTCAAAATCCTCAATAAGATTTCACACTTTTTATTATTTTTATTGTAACAAGTGAATTCCATAGAAAGATCGTAACAGTACACGATCGGGATCGCCAGCATGTACCACTGATGTTGCCGTTTTAGCCAATTTTTTGATCACCGCAAGTTGTTGCTTGGCTGCTTTACGGGGAATTAATTGCCATTGCTGCGGTACTATTGGTAAATCCTCTAAGTGCCATTTCTTATAACGGGCATCATAAGCATCTGGTTCTACTTGTTCTAATAAGTGACCAATACACCAAGTAACAATATCGCCATTACCCACTTCAATATAGCCAGTATTATTTTTATGCGGACGAGGTAATACAGCAGCAATGGCTCGGCCTAAACTTGGTTTTTCAGCTATATATAAGCAACTCATGGGGATCTTTATCTGCAAGAATGTATGTTATGACTGTACCGAAAACTGATGCTAACAGCAACATTTCACTGGATATAAAACCAGTATCAATCAAAGCATAGTTAGCACGAGATCGAATATGATCTTTGATAATAGATAAAATGATTAAAGATCAGTTGCAGATCAATAAAAAAGCCGATTTAACAATGGATGTTAAATCGGCTTTTTTTATTTGATCAAGACGATAATAGCGCCTTTCTCTCGTTTTATATTAACGACGAGCAGCTAACCACTCTTGTACTTGGTGATAATCACCTCTAAATACAATGCGATCTGCTTTTTTATCTAATTGATAGGTATACATAGGATCATAGTATTGCTCTAACAGCGGTGCTAACCAAGCATCATGCTCAGCTAAGGAACCGCTAGTTTGCATCACTTTCACAGCATGTTGCTGTGCTTTAAGCATCACTTCGTAACGTTCAAAACCTAAACGCTTACGAATATTAAACATGCCTTTTTCTAAATACTCTGCAAATAAAATCCAACCCTGTTCCTCACCATAATGAGCCACATAATCACGTTGCATTTTAATCACATAATCATCCAATAAACGCGCTAAACGCACATCAACAGGATCATCAATCACGGCAATATCAGCATCTTGCATAGCACGATTAATTGAAATCGGCACAGTTGCACAGCCAATATTTTTACCTTCATCTTCAAATACAAAATGTTCAATGCCATTATCTAACTTCTTGAGCATTTGCACAGCAAGATCATTTTCAAAGGCAATTTGAGTACGCTGACGAGTAACATAGCTACCAAATGATGAACCGCGATGGTGAGCCGCACCTTCAAGATCAATACCATTAGCCAGTACATTAACCATGATCGTCTTACCGCTACCGGTATTACCAGCAACAATTGACATTGGTTTAGTGGCAACGTCATCAATAGTATCAACTAAATAACGGCGTAATGCTTTGTAACCACCAGTAATAAACGGATAGTCAATGCCCGCTTCTTTTAGCCATTGTTGAGTAATTTGAGAACGTAAGCCACCACGGAAACAATACAGGTAGCCGTTAGGATTTGCTTCACAAAATGCTTTCCATTGCGCGACACGTTCTGCTTTAACATCACCATGAACTAGCTTATGACCAAGTGCAATAGCTGCATCTTGACCGCTATTTTTGTAGCATGTTCCCACAGCAGCACGCTCATCATCAGTCATTAATGGCAAACTGGTTGATGTAGGGAAAGCACCTTGTTGAAATTCAACTGGTGCTCGCATATCCATTAATGGCGTATCATTTACAAACAGATGACGGAAATCTTGGCAATTGGGACGCGACATTAGCAAACCTCAATAAAGGTATCGCCATCCATCGGCACAAGTTCACCAATCGCTTCCAGCAAGATGTTATGTTTTTTCGCAATCGCTTGTACTTCAGCATCGCTACTTGGATCAACGGCTAATAATAAACCGCCAGATGTTTGAGGATCGCACAATAAAGATTTTTGTAGATCGGTCATTTGACCCACTTTATGTCCATAGCTCAAGAAATTACGTTCAGTACCACCAGGAACACAACCTTGAGCGATATAATCATATACACCTGGTAATGTTGGAATTTTATCAAACCAAATATTAGCTTTAAGGTTACTACCTTCACAGATCTCAGTTAAGTGACCCATTAGACCAAAGCCTGTGACATCAGTCAGTGCTTTTACGCCATCGACATCAGCAAAGTCAGCACCAGGTTTATTAAGCTTACACATCCAATCACGAGCCAAACCTTTATGCTCATCAGCCAACTTAGATTGTTTTTCAGCCGTAGTTAATACGCCAATACCTAATGGTTTAGTAAGGTATAAATGACAACCCGCTTCTGCACTGTCATTACGTTTAACACGATCAGTACTTACCAATCCTGTTACAGCAAGGCCGAAAATTGGCTCAGGAGCATCGATAGAGTGACCACCAGCAAGAGAAATACCCGCTTCGCGACACACAGAACGACCACCATCAATCACTTTTTGTGCAATTTCAGGCGACAGTAGGTTCACCGGCCAGCCTAAAATAGCAATTGCCATAATAGGTTTGCCGCCCATTGCGTAAATATCACTGATGGCATTTGTCGCTGCAATACGACCAAAATCAAATGGGTCATCAACAATTGGCATAAAGAAGTCAGTGGTACTAATTACAGCTTGACCATTACCGATATCATAAACGGCAGCGTCATCTTTACTCTCATTACCAACTAATAAATTAGGATCAGCAAACGGCGCTAATTGAGTACGAAGAATAGTATCAAGTACTTGGGGAGAAATTTTACAACCACATCCGGCACCGTGGCTGTATTGTGTTAGGCGAACATTTTCCATGACACGCTCCAAAATATAGAAAGAATCAGCGATTCTACTCCTGCCCTCGACAACTGTCATCTTTCCAACTCAAAAGTGGTCATTTTCTGCTAAAACAAACCCACATTGGTGCTAATAGTCATCAATTAGAAATAAAAAAGGTGATGTTATTCACGGTTTAACACCATAAAATAACTATCACCTTCCATTTTTAACTCTAGTTTTACAGCAACGAAGATTTACATACCCGTTAATGTTACATCTATTGTGTATCTGTGATTACAAATACTCAACATATTGAGCCAGATCACGTTCATGGACCTTAGCTTCGCGGCAACCGATCGAACCGAGATATAAAAAACCTACAATCATGTCTTCGCCAGTAACACCCAATGCTTCACGCACAACTGAGTGATATGCCCAAGAACCTGTACGCCAGAAACCAGAATACCCTTGTGCAACCGCTGCCATTTGCATTGCTTGTGCTGCACAACCAGCAGACAGATGTTGTTCAATAACTGGTACTTTATGATCTGATGTCACTTTACTAACCACAGTGATCACCATCGGGGCACGAAAAGGCGCTTTAGAAGCTTTTTCAATCACAAAATCATCAAGATCATCTGCCTTAGCAGCAGCAACCAAAATATTCGCTAATTTCGTTAACCCTTCACCTTGAGAAACAATAAATCGCCATGGCGTTAAGCCGCCATGATCAGGAGCACGTAATCCAGCACGAAAGATATTCTCCAGAACTTCTCCTGCTGGTGCTGGATCAACTAATTTTGGTAGTGAGCGGCGATTAAGCAGAAGTGATAGCGCGTCCATAACAACCTCAAAATGAAAATAATTATTGTTTACTCTATAATAAGACAGGTAAAGCGCTGAGCACAAGTGATGGCCATTATAACTTTGCCGCCAATTCAACCCCTTGCCGTATTACTCGCTTTGCATCGACTTCTCCAGCTTCCTCTGCACCACCAATAACATGTACTGCAATACCTTGCTCAATTAATAATGCTGATAAACTATCGACGGAGGTTTGACCGCTGCAAATAACAATATTATCCACTTCTAAAATACGCGCCTGCCCATCGATCATCAGATGTAATCCTTGATCGTCAATAGCGTGATATTCAACTCCGCCCCATAAATGCACGCCACGCTTTTCTAACGTACGACGATGGATCCATCCAGTTGTACGTCCAGGTCCTTTACCGACTTTTCCTGATCGTCGTTGCATTAACCACACTTCACGAGGACTAATATAATCTTCGCTCGGCAGCAAGCCGCCACTATAAGTAAGACTTTTATCGATATTCCACTCACGCAGCCAACTATCAAGATCGCTATCAGCAGGCTCTGTCAGCATGGTGGCAACATCGACCCCAATCCCCCCCGCACCTATAATCGCCACTTTTTTTCCAAGCGTCAGCTTGTCACGAATTAATGTTTGATAATCAATTACTTTTGCATTTTTAATTCCTGTAATAGGCGGCATTCGAGGCTCGACTCCAGTCGCGATAACCACATCATCATAAGCTAATAATTGGTTAACATTCACTTCTACACCGAGGTGAACTTTAACCCCTGTTTGCTCTAACCGGCGGGTGAAATAACGCACCGTTTGTTTGAATTCTTCTTTACCTGGAATCTGCATTGCTAAATTAAACTGACCGCCAACATGGTGATTTTTTTCAAACAGATCGACCTTAAAACCTCGCTCAGCCGCAGCAACCGCACATGCCATTCCCGCAGGACCAGCTCCGATCACCGCAACGCTGCGGGTTGTCGCCACAGGCGTTAATACCAGTTCTGTCTCATAACAGGCTTGAGGATTCACTAAACAACTGGCACGTTTACCGACAAAGACATGATCCAAGCAAGCCTGATTACAGCCAATACAGGTATTAATATCATCGGCACGGTTTTGCTGCGCTTTTAATACAAATTCAGGATCAGCTAAAAATGGCCTTGCCATCGACACCATATCCGCTTGCCCTTGTGCCAAAATATCCTCGGCTACTTGCGGCGTATTGATGCGATTACAAGTCACGATAGGAATCGATACTTGTTGTTTTATTTTTTCAGTAACCCAAGTAAAAGCAGCGCGTGGTACTTGAGTTGCAATTGTAGGAATACGTGTTTCATGCCAACCAATACCAGTATTTAAAATAGTGACTCCCGCCGCTTCTAATGCTGTCGCTAACTGCACCACTTCATCATAAGTGCTGCCTTGCTCCACCAAATCCAACATCGACAATCGAAATATAATAATAAAATCAGTACCAACACGCGCTCTCACTGCACGTACTATTTCAAGTGCAAATCGAATCCGATTATCATAGCTACCACCCCAATCATCGTAACGTTGATTCGAGCGCTGACAAATAAATTGATTAATGAGATAGCCTTCAGAGCCCATTAATTCAACACCGTCATAACCCGCTTCTCGAGCAAGCTCTGCACTATGAGCAAAGTCATTAATAGTATTGTTAATTTGGCGATGACTCATTTTAGAGGGGGTAAATTTAGAAATAGGAGAGCGAATAGCAGAGGCACTGACCGCAAACGGAGACATTGCATAGCGGCCAGCATGCAATAACTGCAGTGCTATTTTACCGCCTTGTTGGTGCACAGCTGTAGTAATAAGACGATGTTTACGCACATGACGACCATTACTAAACTCAGCACTGAAAGGATGTAATCGACCGCGAAAGTTAGGCGAGAAACCGCCAGTCACAATCAGTCCGACCCCCGCCTTTGCTCTAACGGCATAAAACGCAGCTAATTTATTAAAACCACCACGTTCATCTTCTAAGCCAGTATGCATTGATCCCATCAATACACGGTTACGTAATTGCGCAAAACCAAGATCCAACGGGGCCAATAAATATGGGTAGATAGTATCGTCCATGAGTCGCTCCTAACCGTTATGGTCTGACCAGTATATTTAAGCTTAGTTAATAACACCAATATTGTTAACACAAAAGCAACATTTACATGATGCGACTCACTATTTATAATCGATTGAGTCTATTTATTTTACGAACGCTAACAATTACGTCGTAAAAAACTGCAATTTAGCAGTGACTACGTTACGATATTGCCATCATCATTATCAGGAATTTTCATGAAAGCCATATTCTCAAGGATTGGAAAATTCTTCCTTGCTATCGGGAAGTTAATTAACTTTACTCGCAAATTTGTCCTTAACATTTTGTTCGTTTTTATTATTGGCGCGATCATTTTTGCATTAACCGATGAAGATAAACCTACCGATACCACACAACCTTCAGCCTTAGTACTTAACCTGTCTGGTCCGATTGTTGAACAAAAGAATTATGACAATCCATTTAACAGCGTTATGAATGAAGCATTAGGTAAACCTGATGTACAGCAGAATGTATTGTTCGATATTGTCGAAGCGATTCGTGCTGCCGCAACAGATAAAGACATTACCGGACTAGTACTTAACCTGAAAGGCATGTCTGAAACCAGCTTAACCAAAATGCGTTACATCGCTAAAGCAATCGAAGAGTTTAAAGCTTCAGGTAAACCTGTTTATGCTTATGGCGATAATTACAGCCAAAGCCAATATTACTTAGCCAGTTATGCTGATAAGGTGTTTTTGTCCCCAGATGGTGGCGTTATGCTAACTGGCTACGGTACTTACACCCTGTATTATAAGAGTTTGCTGGCTAAGTTAGACGTGACAACCCATGTGTTCCGTGTCGGTACTTATAAGTCGTTTGTTGAACCTTATATTCGTGACGGCATGTCAGCGGCAGCAAAAGAAGCTAACACCGTATGGCTAACCCAATTATGGGGTGCATTCAGTGACGATGTTGCTCAAAATCGCAATATTAAACCACAAACATTAACCCCAAATATTGATGAGTTTGTGACTCAACTAGAAGCTGTTAATGGTGATTTTGCTCAATTAAGTAAAAAATTAGGCTTAGTTGATTCACTGGTTACCCGTGATCAAATGACTCAATTTTTGATCAAAAAATTCGGTGCTAATAACAAACACAGCTTTAAACAAATTAGCTATTACGATTACTTACCACTATTAGTTGATAATCAACAACCATCAACCAATAAAGTAGCAGTTGTTATCGTAAACGGTGCGATTGTCGACGGTCAAAGTAGCCAAGGTTCAGCAGGTGGTGACACCATCGCAGAGTTATTACGTAAAGCACGTTTTGATAAACAAGTGAAATCGGTGATTCTACGCGTTGATAGTCCAGGGGGTAGCGCTTTCGCCTCAGAGATTATTCGTAATGAAGTTGATGCGCTTAAAAAAGCGGGTAAACCCGTGGTGGTTTCAATGTCAAGTGTGGCAGCATCTGGCGGGTATTGGATCTCATCCAGTGCTGATGAAATTATTGCACAGCCAACAACAATCACCGGTTCAATTGGTATCTTTGCTATTTTAACCACCTTTGAAAAAGGTTTAGAAAAACTCGGCGTCTACAGCGACGGTGTTGGCACAACTCCTTTCTCTGGTGTTGGTGTAACCCGCGCATTGCCAGAAGGTGTAGCAAAAGTATTCCAACTTGGGGTTGATAACGGCTATCAACGCTTTATTGGTTTAGTGAGCAAATACCGCCATATGTCATTAGCACAAGCAGATAAAATTGCTCAAGGTCGTGTATGGACGGGTAAAGATGCTCAACAACGTGGCCTCGTAGATAAACTCGGTGATTTTGATACGGCAATTACCGCTGCGGTTGAATTAGCGAAGGTGAAAGATTACCAATTAGTATGGATGCAACAACCACTATCGCCAGTACAGCAATTCTTTAAAGAATTATCAGGCGAAGTAAAAGTCCAACTGATGACAATGGTATTTGGTGATATGCCATCGACCTTAGCACCTGTTACTAAAGTCGCCAAGGATCTGACCTCATTAACTAATTTTAATGATCCTAATGGCCGTTATGCCTTCTGCTTAAACTGCAGTACGGTTAACTAACCATAACAACGCCGATAACCCGACCATGTTTTATTGGTCGGGTTGTTCGCGAGTTATCATTTCCACTCACACTAAAAGCAGTAATTTACACCACAACAGTTCAATTAATCAGCACAGTTAACTACGATCACATTTTAACTCACACAATTACACTGCAAATCTAACTAACCTCGCATCTTCATATAGTTTGCGTATAATACGCGCACTCATTCGTTCATTCTGAGCTCAAAATGGAAAGAAAACACATTTATATCGCTTATACTGGCGGCACTATTGGTATGCAAAAATCGGATCATGGCTACATTCCTGTGGCTGGTTTTATGCAGAAACAATTGGCAAGCATGCCAGAATTCCATCGTTCAGAAATGCCAGAATTCACCATCAATGAGTATTCACCACTCATCGACTCATCAGATATGACGCCGATGGATTGGCAGCGTATTGCTGATGATATTAAAGCTAATTATGATAAATATGATGGCTTTGTTATTTTGCATGGCACCGATACCATGGCTTACACCGCATCAGCGTTATCATTCATGTTTGAGAATTTAGACAAACCTGTGATTGTGACGGGTTCACAGATTCCATTGGTTGAATTACGCTCTGATGGTCAAAGTAATCTGCTCAATGCACTCCACATTGCTGCTAATTACCCGATTAATGAAGTCACGGTATTTTTCAATAATCAATTGATTCGTGGTAACCGTAGCACTAAAGCACATGCTGATGGTTTTGGTGCATTTATTTCGCCAAATCTACCGCCATTGCTAGAAGCGGGGATCAATATTAGTGTTAATGGCATTGCTCAAATAGATAAAAAACCAGAAGGTACTTTTAAGGTACATACCATCACACCTCAACCGATTGGAGTGATCACTATGTATCCAGGTATATCTCCTGAGGTCATTCGTAATACTTTACGCCAACCCGTCAATGCGATGATCTTACTGACCTTTGGCGTTGGTAATGCACCACAAAATAAAGAGTTGCTTGAGCAATTAAAAGCAGCGACAGATCGTGGCGTTATAGTGATGAACCTAACCCAATGCCTATCAGGCAAAGTAAATATGGGTGGTTACGCAACAGGTTGTGCTCTGGCTGATGCTGGCGTATTAAGTGGTTATGATATGACGCCAGAAGCAGCACTGGCTAAATTGCATTATTTATTAAGCCAAAACCTGAGTACTGAAACCATTCGTAGCATGATGCAGCAAGATTTACGTGGTGAATTAACCCACTAAAACAACGCCTCATATACTTAGCAACAGCACTAAAAAAGAGCCACTATGGCTCTTTTTTAGTGCTAATTTTCTAACACTGATTACCACAAAGCCAACTACACTTATTGCAATACAATCACTCATTGAGCCAAGCAATAAGTAATGACTATGATTTTACATGGCACATCAATCTCACCTTTTGTACGCAAAATAATGTTAGCACTCAATTACAAAGGTATTCGTTACGAGCTTCAACCGCTTAATCCTTACCTTGAAAAAGAGTTGGCGCACAAACGGCATCCGATGGGGAAAATCCCGGTACTTGAACATGACAAGTTAACCATTATTGATTCAACGGTTATTGCGCATTATTTAGATGATGTCTATCCCATTCCGCCGCTATATCCAGGCAATGCCCAACAACGTGCTCAAATACGCTGGCTCGAATCTTATGCAGCCACTCGAGTAACCTCGTTAATTGGCGGAGTGTTATTTTACCAAAAAGTTTTACGCCAAAAGATGCAGGGAAAAAGCTGTGATCAAGAAGCTGTTAATCAATGTTTAACTCACCATCTTCCCGATGTGCTGCATTACCTCAATCAACAAATTCCGTCTCAAGGATATATCAGCGATCATTTCTCAATGGCGGAAATTAGCTTATGGAGTGTATTTCGTAATGGTTGGATGAGTGGGCTACGTTTACAGCCACACTATCCACAGTTACATGCTTATTTACAACGTATCGAGCTTGAACCATGGATTGCCAATCTTATCGCAGAAGAAGATCATCAATTACAAGATTTCTATTGTGAACCAATGATCTTACCGCACCCATCAAGCTCATGATTACAGCTGATCATGATCAAAACGGGCAATATCATTGTCTGTAGTATTGTTGTCATCACGGCTAGATATGTCATTAGCAAAATCACGTTTAAATTCTGCTTTTGATTTAAATTTTATTTCGCCACCAGCTGCCACTGTCATATGATCAGGATTTAGATTATGTCGTGATTGATAGAGCATCACAGCTTGGATTGCACTATCACGCAATTGTGGTGTTAACACTGAGCCATCAAGCCATTTTCCTGTTTCAACGGCAGTTAAAATTCGCTGGTAAATCTCTGGTGTCATCGAGGCTAGTAACTGACTAATATCCATATTGTTCCCTTTATCCTGATAATTAGATGATATTTAGTTGCAGGCTGAGTTTAATTCTATCGTTAAATGACACCCACATCACACTCGTTTAAGTTACAAAAAACAAGTCGTTTACAAAATACAATTTAATGCTAAATTTATGCTTCTATCATTTCAAATAAGTGCATATTTTGGCCATCGTCTCTTTACCACTGACAATCACACCTCGCTATGATGTCTCCTCGATAGCTGCTATTTTATTACTGCCGCTATTAGTCAGTGGTTGCTTTGATCGTTACCGTACAACCGATAGCCTATGCAATGATAATCCTCAATTATGTCAACCATTAAATCTTAATGACGGCCAATGTCGAATTCAACGTACCAATCTCATTTGGCAACGCTATGACACTCTACAAACGCCAACCGATCAACACAAATTCAAAGAACTAAAAGCAACCCAAGAATATCAATTCTGTCTAGAATACGCGGCGCGCATTGAACCAACCGAGTTAAAACAACGTAAAACAAAGCGAATAAAAGCATTGCATCATAGTTATGAAGCTATCGATAGACTTACTCAAGAATTACAGTTTTCGCAAGATCCACATATTATTTTTTACCGTTGGGCGCAAGGAGACCAAACGGCTAAACAGCAATTTATTGCCCTTGAAGGGAACACAGAACTTGAGCACCCAGAATTACAATTAGCACTGGCTAGCTATTATATTGACAAAAATAAAACTAAGACGATCAGTATATTGCACCATAGTCTTAGTCTATATAAAGCTAATGATAATATTAATATCAATATATTACACACACTAGCGACATTATATTACCAACAAGAAGATATCGCAGCCGCATATGTATGGACAAAAGTTGCCAATCAATATCAATCAAATACACCGCCAAAAACAGTGACGTCATCAATGAAAAATCGCTTTAGTTTAACCGATAAAGAACGGCAGAAATTGAATACTACCGTCATCGATATCGTTAAAAAATTAAACAATGGTCAATATATTCAAACAACAATCAAGCTACCGAACTAATTATCTGACGCAAACAGCAGTGAAATTGAATTAACACAATAGCGTTCACCTGTTGATGGCGGACCATCCGGAAAAATATGCCCAAGGTGGCTATCACATTGTGAGCAGCGGATTTCCGTACGCACCATGCCATGGCTATTATCATTTAAATAGCGAATACATTCTTTAGTAATAGGCGCATCAAAACTTGGCCAGCCACAACCAGAATCATATTTATTGATAGAAGAGAATAAAGATTGACCACAACAGGTACAGGAATAAATCCCAGTCTCACGGTTATGGAGCAATGTACCACTAAAAGGTGCTTCAGTAGCTTGCTCACGACAAACTTGATAAGCCGCTGTCGATAACTTATCTCGCCAATATGCATTATCTTTTTTATTCATTCTGCATTGCCTTTTAAAAAAATTGTAACTAAACCGAATAAATATATTTGCTATTTAGGGTCACTGTACCACATACTTCCTGTGCAAAAAGTCACATAAACCCAAAAAGCATATTTTGTTTTTGAATATATGATTAAAAGTTAATAATTACTGTGACGGTAATTTAAACAATATTTGTACAAATTACCGTCGTTGTAGTGGAAATGTAAAAAATATCCGAACTTTTTTTTGACCTTAAGCAATTTAAACGTTTTTTTTGCTTGCAGGCTTACAAAGGATTCTGTAATTTTACTACCAGTTATATTTCATTAGAAATTAAGTTGTGGAGCAAACTGTAATGACAATCAAAGTAGGTATTAACGGTTTTGGCCGTATCGGTCGTTTTGTTTTCCGTGCATCGCAAGAGCGCACTGACATCGAAGTTGTTGGTATCAACGACCTAATCGACGTTGAATACATGGCATACATGCTTAAGTACGACTCAACTCACGGCCGTTTCAACGGTACTGTTGAAGTTGAAGGCGGTAACCTAATCGTTAACGGTAAAACTGTACGTGTTACAGCTGAGCGTAACCCTGCTGATCTTAAGTGGGATGCAATCAATGTTGACGTTGTAGCTGAAGCAACTGGTCTATTCCTAACTGACGAGACTGCACGTAAGCACATCGAAGCTGGCGCTAAGAAAGTTGTTCTAACTGGCCCATCTAAAGATGCTACACCTATGTTCGTAATGGGTGTTAACGATGCAACTTACGCTGGTCAAGATATCGTTTCTAACGCTTCTTGTACTACTAACTGTCTAGCGCCTATCGCTAAAGTTCTTAACGACAACTTCGGTATCGTTTCTGGTCTTATGACAACTGTACACGCAACTACAGCTACTCAAAAAACTGTAGATGGTCCTTCTGCTAAAGACTGGCGTGGTGGTCGTGGTGCTGCTCAAAACATCATCCCATCATCAACTGGTGCTGCTAAAGCTGTAGGCGTTGTTCTTCCAGAAATCAACGGCAAACTAACTGGTATGGCTTTCCGCGTACCAACTGCTAACGTTTCTGTAGTTGACCTAACAGTTAACCTAGAAAAAGGTGCATCTTACGAAGCTATCTGTGCTGCTATGAAAGCTGCATCAGAAGGCGAACTAAAAGGCATTCTTGGTTACACTGAAGATGCAGTTGTTTCTACTGACTTCAACGGCGACACTCGCACTTCAATCTTTGATGCTGCAGCTGGTATCGCACTTAACGATAACTTCGTTAAAGTTGTATCTTGGTACGACAACGAAATCGGTTACTCAAACAAAGTTCTAGACCTAATCGCTCACATCTCTAAGTAATAATGTAAGCAATTAGCTGACTTTCTTTGAAAGCTGATAGTAAGAGGCGACGCTTAAGGGTGTCGCCTTTTTTATATCTAAAATATAGTCACTCACCAATAATAGTGCGCTATTTTCACGACCAGTCATAAATTAGCATGTTATAAAACAAACATCTAAATACACGTTCACGTCATAAAACATGAAACATACAGATCAAAACCGTAACAAAAATAACAAATAACTTTCTATATTCTTTGATATTTCAAAACGAAAAATAAGTTTTCATTGTTTATGTTTTTGAATGAAAAGCAGACAAAAACATAAACAATAGGCGCTTGTGCCACTCAACATTAAGGAAAAGCAGATGGATTTACGTCAACTTTCGACAATTAATGCATTATCTGATGCTATTACCGTATGTGAATATCAAGGCGTGAAGATTATTCGCATCATTCACCCAATGGTTGAAGCCGGTATTTCTCTCCACGGCGGTCATTTGCTTTGGTTTAAACCTGCAGGTGAAAAAGACCTTATTTGGTTAAGCGAAGAAGCTGAATTTGATATAACAAAAGCAATTCGTGGTGGCATTCCAGTCTGCTGGCCGTGGTTTGGCAAAGCTGCGACACCATCACATGGCTTTGCTCGTACTAGTGAGTGGACATTATCGCAACACCGTGAGAATGATAATGGCGTTATTGTTACTTTAACGCTGGAAGATAATCAAAACACACGTGCAATTTGGCCACATAAGTTCCATAACCAAATGACGTTTGAAATGAGTACTGAGTTAAATGTTAGCCTAACATCAACCAACACAGACACTCAACCTTGGTCATATGGTGGTGCATTACACACTTACTTTAATATCGCCGATATTAATGCTGTTACTATCACTGGTATGGGTGAAGAATACCTCGATAGCACTCAAGCAGGGAAAGTTTGTCAAGGCGGTGATGTGTTAACATTCAATACTGAAACAGATCGTGTTTATACACATCCTCAGGCGACAATTGAAGTTAATGACAAAAACAACCAACGTACTATTTTGGTGACTAATCAAGGTCATAACGCCGCTGTTATTTGGAACCCTTGGCAAGAGCTATCCATCAGTATGGGTGATATGGCCAACAACAGTTTTGAAACAATGGTATGTGTCGAATCAACGATCCATACGCCAACCATTGAATTACAACCTGGACAAACACATACGTTATCAACACGTATTGCAGTTCAGCGCTAAGTTATCATTTATCGCTAGCAAGCAATGTTGTCTTGCTAGCGATTTATGCCAACATCGTTGCTGTCGATTGAATCAGTACCCACCCGTTGCCATCAGGATCATTAAACGTCGCAAATCGCCCTTCCATCATGGTAATAATTTCTGACAATGCCACACCTTTACCACTCAGCTCTTGGTAGGTTAACTGAATATCATGCGTTTGAACCACTAACCCTTGTACTCCCCCGGCTTCCATTCCCGCAAATGGTTTTACTAAACTGATCGTCGTTTCTGCGCCTTTAGGCACCAACTGTACCCACCGCATCTGTTGATTATCAGCATGATCTCTAATCACTTCAAAGCCTAATACATCACGGTAAAATTGCAGCGCCTGATTTTGATCAGACACAGGAATCGAAATGGTATCGACACGACAAATAGCCATAGCATCTTGCTCCATATTCAAAAAACAATATCGATCGTTATCTATTGAGATTAAGTCAGCTATAAAAGTTTTGTGAAAAAAATAAGCTCTGTCGTCAAAATTCTTACAATTTTTCATTTACTCTTGATCCTAAGACAGAATAAAAAAACACTCTAATGACAAAAAAACACAATAAAACTACAGCTAACAATAAAACCAAATTATTGATTCAATATAATCATTCAAAACAGTCATAACAACCAATAAAACCCCAACATTAAGCATTAACACTCTACTAACACAACCATCAATTAAAACAAAAGAAACAATCACATATAGGTTGATTTTGCAACAAATCAGCTTGCGAACCCCCTGTAATTCAAGGATAGTGGTTGATATTGGTTACTTAACCAGCAGTTTTATTCCATTTCTTCTACATTTATTTATTTACCAACCAGTAACTCTGCAATACAAAGTGATAAGTTCAGGCTAGGCTTAAATAAGTAACCAATGCAAAAACATCATGTTTTTCACTCGTTACTCTTAAATATAAGAACGATTCAGGGGGCATACTATGAGTATTTTTGACCACTATCGTCAGCGCTATGAAGAAGCTAAGGACGAAGAGCTTTCATTACAACAATTCCTTGATATCTGTAAAGACGATCGAAGTTCTTACGTCAATGCAGCAGAGCGTCTTCTAATGGCCATCGGCGAGCCAGAAATGATCGATACAGCGCAAGATCCACATCTTAGTCGCTTATTTTCAAACCGCGTAATATCACGCTACGACACCTTTAAAGACTTCTATGGCATGGAAGAAGCCATTGAACAGATTGTTTCTTATCTTAAGCACGCAGCACAAGGGCTTGAGGAACGAAAACAAATTCTGTACTTATTAGGCCCTGTTGGTGGTGGTAAATCATCACTTGCTGAAAAACTAAAAAGTTTAATGCAAAAAGTGCCTATTTACATTCTGACGGCCAATGGCGAGCGTAGTCCAGTTAACGATCACCCTTTTTGTTTGTTTGATAAACAAGAAGATGGTGGGCTGCTAAAAGATGAATACGGTATTCCAGGGCGTTATCTAAATACGATTATGTCGCCATGGGCAGCAAAACGACTCCATGAATTTGGTGGTGATATAACGCAATTTAAAGTTATAAAAGTTCGCCCATCAATTCTTGATCAAGTTGGTATTGCAAAAACTGAGCCTGGTGATGAAAACAACCAAGATATCTCATCGTTAGTCGGTAAGGTAGATATTCGTCAGCTTGAGCACTTTTCTCAAGATGATCCCGATGCCTATAGCTATTCTGGTGCGTTATGCAAAGCAAACCAAGGTTTGATGGAGTTTGTCGAGATGTTTAAAGCGCCACTGAAGGTGCTACATCCATTATTAACGGCGACTCAAGAAGGCAACTATAACGGTACTGAAGGACTATCAGCATTACCTTTTGATGGCATGATTTTAGCGCACTCAAACGAATCAGAGTGGCAAACATTCCGTAATAATAAGACTAACGAAGCCTTCCTCGATCGTGTTTATATCGTGAAAGTGCCTTATTGTTTACGGGTTTCTGAAGAAATACGTATTTACGAAAAGCTACTACAAAACAGTGAATTATCATCAGCCCCATGCTCACCGAGTACCCTAGAAATTCTTGCTCGCTTCACAGTTCTATCCCGTCTTAAAGAGCCAGAGAATTCTAGTGTGTATTCAAAAATGCGTGTTTATGATGGCGAAACACTCAAAGACACCGATCCAAAAGCAAAATCTTATCAAGAATACCGTGATTACGCCGGTGTCGATGAAGGCATGAATGGTCTCTCAACCCGTTTTGCCTTTAAGATCCTATCACGAGTATTTAACTTTGATCATGCCGAAGTTGCAGCTAATCCTGTGCATCTATTTTATGTGCTTGAGCAACAGATTGAGCGTGAACAATTCCCACAAGATATTGCTGAAAAATACCTTGAACATCTCAAAGGCTTTTTAACGCCTAAATATGTTGAGTTTATTGGTAAAGAAATTCAAACGGCATACCTTGAATCTTATTCCGAATATGGCCAGAACATTTTTGACCGTTATGTTAGTTATGCTGACTTCTGGATTCAAGATCAAGAATACCGCGATCCTGATACTGGCCAATTATTTGATCGTTCAGCACTCAATAATGAGTTAGAGAAAATAGAGAAACCAGCAGGCATCAGTAATCCAAAAGATTTCCGAAATGAAATCGTTAATTTTGTACTTCGTGCTCGTGCTAATAACGCAGGTAAAAATCCTAACTGGACCAGTTATGAAAAACTGCGCACGGTGATTGAGAAAAAAATGTTCTCAAATACAGAAGAGCTATTACCGGTTATTTCCTTTAACGCCAAAACATCAACCGATGAACAGAAAAAGCATGATGACTTTGTCGCTCGAATGATGGAAAAAGGCTATACCCGTAAGCAAGTACGTTTATTGTCTGAATGGTACTTACGCGTGCGTAAGTCGTCGTAGCCAACTGACAACAAAGGGGGGAACTATGGCACATTTTATTGATCGAAGGCTCAACGGTAAAAATAAGAGCACCGTCAATCGCCAACGTTTTTTACGCCGTCACAAACAGCAAATAAAAGAGTCTATTGCTGATGCGGTAAATAAACGTTCGATTACTGATGTCGATAGTGGTGAGGATATAACCATCCCCTCTCGCGACATTAGTGAACCAATATTTCATCAAGGTAAAGGTGGACAACGTGAAGTCGTCCATCCTGGTAATGACCAATTTATTGCAGGTGATCGCATTGAACGCCCACAAGGAGGTGGCGGTCAAGGTGGTGCAGGAGAAGGTCAAGCAAGCCCTGATGGTGATGGCCAAGATAATTTTGTTTTTCAAATATCTAAAGATGAATATCTTGATTTATTGTTTGAAGACTTAGAACTGCCTAACTTACAGAAAAATGCCATTAATCAGTTAGTCGAATGGAAGACATTCCGCGCTGGTTATAAATCACAAGGTGTGCCATCAAATATTGCAATCGTCAAATCATTGCAAAACTCACTCGCTAGACGAACTGCAATGACGGCAGGTAAACGTCGTAAAATGCGTGAGCTTGAACAAGCGCTTGAGCTACTGTTTACCACCGAACCCGCTCAGCCCTTTGAAGAGGAACGTATCAAGCAGGAAATTACTGCCTTACGGAAAAAAATTAATAGTACACCGTTTATAGATACTTTTGACTTACGTTATAAGAACTATGAACGTCGTCCGCAACCATCAAGCCAAGCTGTGATGTTCTGCTTAATGGATGTCTCTGGCTCGATGGATCAGGCAACGAAAGATATCGCTAAACGGTTTTATATACTGCTGTATTTATTTTTAAACCGTACTTACAAAAATGTTGAAGTGGTTTTTATTCGCCATCACACTCAAGCCAAAGAAGTCGATGAACACGAGTTTTTCTATTCACAAGAAACAGGCGGCACCATTGTTTCAAGTGCATTAAAAATGATGCATGACATCGTTAAACAACGCTATCGCCCTGAAGAATGGAACATCTATGCAGCACAAGCATCTGATGGCGATAACTGGGCAGATGACTCGCCAGGCTGTCGAGAATTACTTGATAAACACATCCTGCCACTGACACGTTATTACTCATATATTGAGATAACGCGTCGAGCACATCAAACCCTATGGCGAGAGTATGAAGCCTTACATAGTGGTCACGAAAACTTTGCAATGCAAAATATAAAAACTGTGGATGATATTTTCCCTGTGTTTAGGGAATTATTTAAAAAACAAGTTAGTTAAATTCATACCATTTCATCAAACTGAATATAATCGGCACCACGATAAACTACGTGCCGATTATCATTATTTATCAGTTAGATAATTGAATAAACATGGGGAGATTGAGTGATGGCAATAACGACAAAAACAAAACCACTCAGTGATGGACCAGATTGGACGTTTGATTTGCTTGAACAATATCACGTTGAAATTAAACGTGTTGCTGCACACTATCGTCTTGATACTTACCCAAATCAAATTGAAGTTATCACTGCCGAACAAATGATGGATGCCTATTCCAGTATTGGAATGCCTATCAATTATCATCACTGGTCATTTGGTAAACGTTTTATTGAAACCGAACGTGGCTATAAACACGGTCAAATGGGATTAGCCTATGAGATAGTGATTAATTCAGACCCTTGTATCTCTTATCTGATGGAAGAAAATACCATTACTATGCAAGCGTTAGTAATGGCACATGCCTGTTATGGACATAATTCTTTCTTCAAAGGCAATTATCTTTTTAAAACTTGGACTGATGCCAGTTCAATCATTGATTACCTACTTTTTGCTCGTAAATATATTACTGAATGTGAAGAAAAGTATGGTGTAAATGATGTTGAGAAACTCCTCGATTCTTGCCATGCACTAATGAATTATGGTGTTGATCGCTACAAGCGCCCACAAAAAATATCATTAGTAGAAGAAACTGCTCGCCAAAAAGCACGAGAAGATTATCTGCAATCACAAGTGAATTCTCTATGGCGAACAATCCCTCAACACCAAGCAAAAGAAACAATTATTGAAGAAGAGCGTTTCCCTGCCGATCCTCAGGAAAATATTCTGTATTTCTTTGAAAAGCATGCGCCATTACTTGAACCTTGGCAGCGAGAGTTAGTACGTATTGTTCGTAAAGTTAGCCAATATTTTTACCCACAAAAACAAACCCAAGTAATGAACGAGGGGTGGGCTACATTTTGGCATTACACTATTTTAAATCACCTTTATGATGAAGGTTTGGTTACTGACCGATTTATTATTGAGTTTTTGCACAGCCATACTAACGTAGTCGCACAACCTGAATATAATAGTCCGTATTACAGTGGCATTAATCCCTATGCGTTAGGTTTTGCAATGTTCCAAGATATACGTCGTATTTGTGAAAACCCAACCGATGAAGATAAATATTGGTTCCCAGATATCGCGGGTTCTGATTGGCTTGAAACGTTACATTTTGCGATGGAAAACTTTAAAGACGAAAGTTTTATTAGCCAGTTTTTATCACCTAAATTAATGCGTGATTTTAAACTATTTGCTGTTAACGATGATGACCGTCATAACTATGTAGAAGTCAGTGCGATACATAATGAGGAAGGCTATCGCATGATTCGTGAAAAATTATCATCACAATATAATCTCAGCAATAATGAGCCTAATTTACAAATTTGGAATGTCGCATTACGCGGTGATCGCTCACTCACATTACGCTATATTCCTCATAACCGTATTCCACTTGCAGAAAGCCATACTGAAGTAATAAAACATTTACATCGGTTATGGGGCTTTAACGTTACTTTAGAAGAAGAGTTACCAGATGGACGTGGAAAAATAATTGCGACCTGCCCTGCCAACACTCAATATAATACCGATATATAACCAATAAAAACCGCCTTAATTTTTATATTAAGGCGGTTTTTTATATTAAGATAACTTTAATAACTTAGAATTTATATGTGGTACCAACATACCAACTACCAACTGATTGATCATAATCTTTATGACTATCTTTATTTTCAAGAGTATAGAAGTCAGCCTCATAAGCTACACGCATACCTAGGCCTGGTATTTGTTTAATTTGATACTCGACACCTGCACCTAAACGATATAAGCCGCCATCTTTTTTAAAGCCTCCCGACTTAATAAACATTTGACCTAGACCAGCTGTAGCAAAAGGACGTAAACCATTATCAAACGTATAACCAACATTCGCTGCAATACTGTATGACTGTTGTTTAACCTTAAAGTGGCTTGTCTCTCCTTCAGACACGGCAGTATATTTAGTATCACCATAAGAAGTATATTGCGCTTCAATAGAAACAATACGGTTAAATTGGTAACCCGTAATTACTTTATATGCTGCATCTGATTTAGTTGAAAGACCAATGTCATTTATCTTAGACATTTCTGATCCAAGTTTATCATGGAAATCTGTTGTACCTACACCACCACCAACATAAAATCCTTTATACTTATTTACTGCCGTATTATTTTCGCTAGCAACTGCATATGAAGATAATAATGAACACATCACTGTAGCGATAACTAATTTTTTCATGAGATATAAATCCAAATTGGGAATTAAAAAGAAGTGGCAATAATACAAATTCATCTCAAAAAAAAACAAACCAAAAAAAAACCATAAGCAAATAACAAAAACACAATGATAAAATATTTCAAATTAAGTCAATAAAAACAATAAAAATAAATTTATTTATAAAAACAATACGTTGAAAAATCGATTTCAAATATATTTATCGACAAATAATTGTTACCTATAAAAATATAAGAACTAATTTTTATAACAAACCATATCAAACACATCATTTTTATTCATTGAATAGAAGTACATCTTGTTTCCTAAATATTTATAAGCATACGATATACTATACCCCTGATAATCCTCATAACTCTTATTTATATTATTATCCTGAACTTGTTTAAGTAATCTTACTCGATCAAAATTTAACGTTATTTCGTTATCTTTTTTGTTATATTTACCTTCGTAAAATACCTCTACTGGTGATATCTCACCTTCCTTTTTTTCTACTGTAATATATTCATGAATCATAAAACTGTCTTCAGAGCTAAAGGTGAAAATCATATGCTCTGTAAGATTACTATATTCAGAATAAGCTTTAGAGATAAAGCTATTTTTAGATTGATCACAATACCATCGTGTCGTCACGAGACTATCTTGTTTGAAATTCAAAGTGTAAAATATAAGTAATAATATAATAACCGAGATCGACAATGTGATATTTATCGCTTTCAACATACAACGTTTTTTCCTAACAAATAATCATTCAATTTATCACCTAAATTATTTTTAATATATTCAGACATTCTAAAATTAAACGCCCTTCCATCTTTATTCATAATAAAAATAACTAATCCAACATGATTTTTAATTCTAGTATTATTATAGAACCTCACATAAACTTCAGAGTTACAAATTGAAGACAAGCCTTTTTTAAGCGATTTAATAATTTCATCTTCATCTAATCCACCATTCTTTATAGTATGGATATAAACGTTATTATTATTTATATTCACTAATTTAGAATAACTAGATGCATTAACAAAATATGGTCGTGATTTTATTTCATGATATTTATAAAAAATCATACCTACTGTTACCCCACAAAATAACAATAATAATAATGTTATTTTATGACTAGCTAACCAGCTAACTTTAGATAATTTACTATCAAAAGATATGACAGTCGGACGTCTATTACTCATTTGTTCTTTATCAATAAGATCTATAGCATCAGTATCGCTATTATCGACACTCTTTTGTATTCCTCCTATACCCTCAATAACTTCAAGCAAATATCCAGATTTACTTACGGTAGTAATAGTGAAAACATCAGGACAGTTTTTATACAGTATTTTCCTTAATTTAGAAATAACATTGGTTAGCGCCTGCTCAGAGACAATAACATCTCCCCAGCATTGAGATAATAAATAATCTTTCTCAACACATTGTCCTTGATGCTCTAATAATAATAAAAAGACATCACTCACTCTTGGCGTAAAATACTCGGTATAGCCATTTTCATGTGTCAATATCCGTGTTGAGCAATCATAACGGATCGGGCCAATTTGATATATTTCACTGCTGATCATGATAATATCACTTTTAACATAACGTATAACTAATTATCAGTTATATTAACATCTTTATCCAATAAGATATGACGTTTATAAAAAAAGAGAGCTAATAAGCTCTCTTTTTTTATATTGATATCAGCACTATGTATATTTATTGTTCTTCTTCGTATAAATATTTAGAGATTTTAACGCGGTGGGTATACCAAATCGCGCCACTTTCTCGACCATACTTTTTAATACGATCAGCAACTAATTCTGGTTGATGGTTATTACAATAAGCTTGTAAATCACCATAAAAATTCAGAGCTAATTGACAAGCTTCAGGATTCATAAAGTAATAACCGCCAACGCGAGTATAAATTTTACGAAGTCCATTGATTGTTAGCACATAAAGCGTGTTACCTGATTTACCAGCCATGCCTTGGAACAAGCGGTAATCATAGTAGTTAAAAGCGCGTGCTCGGCAAATTTCCTCACACAATTGAGGGTCATTTTTACCGTATTTATCAACGATTTTTTTTACTTCTTGGAGTAAGTTTACTCGATCATCACTATTTTCAATAAACTCAGCAAAACTCTCAGCAGCTAATAATCGCTGACATGATTCAATGACATGCTGAATTAATTCGCTAGAGTTATCGGGATTACCTTTGACAGCATAGCGCATAAAAACACTACTGATATCCGTACGAGCAGCCAATAAATCAGCCAAAACTCGTTGGACATCCTGTCCATCTAATGTGATTAACGTATCGAGAATGCTTAAACCTGAAGTATCCATGTAATTATTTACACGGGTCGGTTTACCATGCTGAATCGTTAGCCAACCATCTCGTGCCAAACGCTGTAATACTTCACGTAGTGTCGTGCGAGTTACACCAATCAATTCCGAAAGTTCACGCTCAGCAGGAAGAATAGAGCCCTGAGGAAAGTGATTATTCCAGATACTTTCAATAATGTATTTCTCAGCAAACGTCGCTGGGCTATCAGCCTTAATAACCATCTAAGTTCAATCCAATTCGCTTCTTGCTTATGTTATTTATTAACACTCATCATACCACTAGTTCTTCAATTGCTGAAATCTAGTCTATAACTCTGACACTAAGCAGATAGATATGTACAAAAATAAACCATCTACACCATCAGTAACTCAATTAGTGGCACTATTTTATTAGGTTGCAATATTTAGCCCGCAATATTCTGTATATTATAGCGCTAATGTCTTAGGTATCGCCCTCAGTTTGTGATGAAAATGTCATAATAACTTTACATATATGTGTCTGCGGTTGACTAATAGAATTCAGTCGGTAGAGTTATCATTAACACACTGGGAGCAAATGGACGCTGCTGCCTGCTTTAAGTTAAATATCATCATTTTTATCTATGGTGTTTATCTTAAAGAACTTAATCACCCCTGAAATTTTTAGCATGATGCCATTAATTGTCAGCTGATTAGTACTAGCAAGCCTTCGTACCATTTAATACCTTCAAATTTGTACTAATAATAAGAGATTTAAACATGGCCATATCGCTAGGGAATGCCTTTATAAAAAACTTTTTAGGTAAGGCACCCGACTGGTACAAGATTGCAATCATTTCTTTTCTTATCATTAACCCATTGGTTTTCTTTCTCGTTGATCCTTTCGTTGCTGGGTGGTTATTGGTGGTAGAGTTTATCTTTACTCTCGCAATGGCGCTTAAATGTTACCCTCTTCAACCCGGTGGTTTACTTGCCATTGAAGCTGTCGCTATCGGCATGACCAGTGCTGAACAAGTAAAACACGAGCTTGTCGCTAATATCGAAGTATTATTACTGCTAGTATTTATGGTTGCTGGCATCTACTTTATGAAGCAGCTGCTACTGTTTATTTTTACTAAAATACTCATAAGCATTAAGTCAAAGATCCTACTTTCACTGGCTTTTTGTGTCATGGCAGCCTTCCTATCAGCCTTTCTTGATGCACTAACAGTTATTGCTGTAGTAATCAGTGTTACTGTTGGCTTCTATAGCATCTATCACAAAGTCGCTTCAGGACAGGATCCTAATGCTCATCATGATCATACTGATGATGATCATGTTCAAGAACTTAGTCGAAATGATCTGGAAAACTATCGCGCCTTTTTACGTAGTTTATTAATGCATGCTGGTGTAGGTACTGCACTTGGTGGTGTGATGACAATGGTTGGTGAACCACAAAACCTCATCATTGCCGATCAAGCAGGGTGGCAATTCGGTGAATTTATTATTCGTATGTCTCCAGTAACTATTCCTGTGTTCATTTGTGGTCTGTGTACTTGTGTATTGGTTGAAAAGTTTAAAGTCTGTGGTTATGGTGCCAAATTACCTGAAAATGTGCGTACGATTTTAGTTGATCTTGACAATGAAGAGCGTAAACGCCGTACTAACCTTGATTATGCTAAATTTATCGTTCAAGGCATTATTGCGGTGTGGCTTATTATAGGTCTGGCAATGCACTTGGCCGCTGTGGGATTAATTGGTCTAACTGTGATTATTTTTGCAACAGCATTTACAGGCATAACCGAAGAACACGCTTTAGGTAAAGCATTTGAAGAGGCATTACCTTTCACCGCATTATTAGCGGTGTTCTTCTCTGTGGTTGCAGTGATCATTGATCAACAATTATTTACACCAATTATCAGCTGGGTATTAACCCTTGAAGGTAGCGCACAATTAACCATGTTCTATATTGCTAATGGTTTATTGTCGATGGTTTCTGATAATGTATTTGTCGGTACTGTTTATATTAACGAAGTAAAAGCAGCATTAGTTAATGGCGTGATCAATCGAAATCAATTCGATATGTTAGCGGTTGCGATTAATACTGGTACTAACTTACCGTCAGTAGCAACTCCTAATGGTCAAGCTGCCTTCTTATTTGTACTCACCTCTGCACTCGCCCCGTTAATCCGTCTGTCTTATGGACGCATGGTTTACATGGCCTTACCTTATACGATTGTCCTGACCTTTGTTGGCTTAGCTGGCATTGAATTATTATTAGTCCCAATGACTGATTGGTTCTACAACATGGGCTGGTTAACACAAACAACAATCGATGCAGCAGCCATTCCAGTTGTCGGTCATTAAAAACACCTAACCGTCTTAATCGCGATTTACTTATCTTTAGAGCTATGCTTGAATAACACCGAGTAATAGCTACCAAGGCCCTGATATTCAGGGTCTTGTTTTATCCAGTTCGTTATTAGAGTACCGATAATGCAAGTGCTTAATTCTTTTTCAAAAACACGTTTAGCTTGGTTACTACTGCTACTATCAATTATTTTCTTTGAAAGTTCAGCACTCTTTTTTGAACATGTCATGAACCTTGCACCTTGTGTGATGTGTGTTTATGAACGTGTTGCTATGATGGGGATTGGCATTGCTGCGCTAATCGGTCTGCTTGCACCTCGCAATGGTATATTACGTTGGATTGGTTTAGCGGGTTGGGGCTATGGCGCATTTCGTGGTTTAGAGTTAGCTTATGAGCATGTAGGGTATCAATTTAATCCTTCACCGTTTGCAACCTGTGATTTGTTTGTCCAATTTCCATCATGGGCACCATTGAATCATTGGGTTCCGTGGATGTTTGAAGCTTATGGTGATTGTGCCAAGGTGGTTTGGACGTTCCTTGATCTGTCAATGCCACAATGGCTGGTGATTATTTTTGCTGCCAATCTGATTGTATGGGCAGTGATGGTTATTGCACAATTTTTTGGTCACAAACGTTAAACGAACAATCAAATAAATAAAAAGCGAAGCTTTAAGGCTTCGCTTTTTTGATCATCCATTAAAGCAGCATCAATCGCTTTATGATGTAGACTCACTTACCAACGCAATATGATCTTGTAGCGCTGTGATAATCGGATAATCTGCCGCACAAAAACAGTAATTATCCAATTGTGCGAGTGCAACCCATGCCATTTGTTGGTGGCTATTTAATTGAATATCACCCTGTTGCCACTGGGTTAAATAACCTTTCAATTCAATCACTTTATCGCCATAATCAAATACGCTATCAGCAAGCCAGACGCCTGTTGTTGTTCTAATTGCTAACTCTTCATATAGTTCACGTTCTAGCGCCTGCGCAGGTGTTTCACCCACCTCAACTTTACCGCCAGGAAATTCCCACAAGCCGCCTTGACTAGCATTTTCTAACCGCTGCGCAATAAAATAACAACCGTCTTTTTCAATGACACCTGCCACAACAACCAAATGTGGTTTATGCTCTGTCATTACAGCGTTTTACCACAGCATTTTTTAAACTTTTTACCACTTTCACATGGGCATGGATCATTACGTCCAATACCTTTAAACGGATTAATTGCTTGTGCGCTAGCGCCAATCTGTAATTGATCCGCCGCCATCATAACTTCAGTTAGCATTAAAGGTAATTGAACATACAACTCAGTTGGCACCGGAATATCCGTTACACCAGCTTGTTCCATTAATGCTAATGTTTCAGTTTCATCCACCAGCAACATTAATGTGGTCAATAACGCTGATAACATTCGCATGGTGCCGTCTGACACTGTTTGCTGTTGCCAATTTGGCTCAATAAATACCCATACAGCTAAGAAGCCTTGAGCAAACTCACGTAATGCAACTTGGTTAGCACCGTCTTGTTGCCAAACCAAACTCGCAGGCAGCTGATATTCACCTGCCTTAACGAATCGATATTGCATTTCAAATTGATTAAGAATAGCCACTTTATCGGCATCATTAACCGTTACTGTTGTAGCATCATCGCCGCCACCGTTGATTAAAGCTGATAGCCATACTTCTGGCTCCATTGGCTTAGGGTTAGCATTTGCGGCAAATAAAGCACCTTCAATAAAAGCAGCCGACATACCTTGCCACTGAGCAGGTAAGGTCATTAATGTGTTCATGGACTGTCCTAGTTAATTCTTTTGATTCAATTTAGGGATATTATACGTCGAATATGCGTGACAACAGCCATTACTGCACCATAAATTACCTTCAATGGTTGAAATTTGATGCACTTAAAAGCAAATTAGATAAAAATACGCTATTTATAATCTTCGACTTATTATGATGGATACACGTATGTCACCCCATTCACTGAATGCGATTATAGCTGGAGCCAGTGGCTTAGTCGGTACAGAGCTATTACATCAATTACTCGATCACCCCCGTTTTAACCACATTTACGCATTGACTCGTCAGTCACTTCCTTTTCATAGTAAGAAATTACATCAAATTATAGACAGTCAATTACGTATTATTGCTTGGGAAGATGATCAACCAGTACCTGAATATGGTTTTATCTGTTTAGGTACAACCAAAAAAAAAGCTGGTACCAATCAAGCCCTTGAAGCGATAGATGTTGATTTAGTCAAAAGTGTCGCAATTACTATGAAAAATCTTGGAGTTAGACACCTCATCATCGTTTCAAGCTTAGGTGCATGTAAGCATTCACCGTCGCATTATTTACGTTGCAAAGGCAAAATGGAACAAGCACTAACAGCACTAGGGTTTGAACATTGTGTTTTTGTGCGCCCAGGCCCACTTAAAGGTGAACGCAATACACCACGTAAAGATGAGCTCGCCATTCAACGTATTTTTGAAACCATTCACCCAATAATGCTAGGCCCACTCAAACACTTCACGCCAATTCCTGCAGAAGATGTGGCGACCAGCATGGTAAAGATGGCCATTGCGTGCGATAAGCACCACTTACAGGCTACAACAGTTATTTCAGGCCATCATTTACGGTCAATATAAAAACAAAGATGACAAATAACCTAACTCGCACTAGACTCTTGCCCCTTAGCGAATTTACTGAGTAGAGCAACCACCCCAATGCGAGTTATTTTAGGCCCGATGGAAGGCGTATTAGATCACCTAATGCGCGAGATGCTAACCGAAATTAATGACTATGACCTTTGTGTCACTGAATTTGTACGTATTATTGATAGCCTCTTACCTAATAGTGTTTTCTATCGTTTATGTCCTGAATTACACCAAGGCGGTCAAACACGCTCAGGTACCCCAGTGCGAGTACAATTACTGGGGCAATATCCTCAATGGATGGCAGAAAATGCCCATCGTGCTTGTAATCTTGGTTCAGCAGGTGTCGATATTAACTTTGGTTGTCCAGCTAAAGCGGTCAATAAAAGCCGTGGCGGTGCGGTATTACTGAAAGAGCCCGAGCTCATCTATCAAATCGTTAAAGCCACCCGCGCAGCAGTAAATCCAACCAAACCGGTGACAGCAAAGGTACGCTTAGGTTGGGATGATCCTCAGCAATGTTTTGAGATTGCCGATGCCATTGCCCAAGCTGGCGCTGATGAAATGGTTATCCACGCACGTACCAAAGATGATGGCTATAAAGCAGATACCATCAAATGGGATTATATTCGCCAACTGCGCCAACATGTAAAATTACCCATTATTGCCAATGGTGAAGTATGGAACTATGCCGATGGTCAAGCTTGTTTAGCAGCTACCAATACTGATGCCTTAATGGTTTGTCGTGGCGCATTAAACTTACCTAACTTAGGCAATGTAGTGAAACATAACCAAGCACCAATGACGTGGGAGCAAGTATTAGCCCTGTTATTAACTTATTCTCAATTTGAGATAAAAGGCGATAAAGGTTTATATTATCCTAACCGTGTCAAACAATGGTTTGCCTATCTACGCCATCAGTACCCACAAGCTAAGCTATTATTCACCGATATTCGTTGCCTAAATAAAGCTGCGCCAATTATTGAACGATTACAACAAGCTCAACAGCAGTTGTAATCGTGATTATCTCCTCCTCTTTTACTAACGCATGTATAGAGGGGGAATAAACAAACGCTTTACTCCCGCACTCAATAACACCTTCCACAATAAAATTATTCCACAGCTGCTAATTTTTGAGCCATTATTTAATCAGCTATCTATAACAATAAAGGATTAATAATGCGTTGGAAGAACTCTCGCCAAAGCTCAAATATTGAAGACCGACGTGGTGACAGCCCGCAGCAAGCCAGTACATCCAGTGCGGGATTATTACGCTTAGTCCCTCTACTCATGCGCAGTAAAGGCGGACGAATTATATTAGTTATTGGCGCTCTATTCTTTGCTTATCAATATTTCACTGGTGGCAGTAATTCTGTTGGTATTCAACAATCATCGTCATCTAAAACAGCGCCAGTACAGTTAAATGATGAAAACAAACAGTTTGTAGCAGCTATTCTTGGCTCAACAGAAAGTATTTGGAATAAACAGTTGGCAGGCAAATACCAACCACCGACATTGGTGTTGTATAACAATATTACCCGTACAGGTTGTGGTACAGGCTCTGCACAATCAGGCCCTTTTTATTGTCCTGCTGATCAAAAAATCTATCTTGATCTTGGCTTTATCGATGAGTTAAAAAAACTCGGCGCACCTGGTGATTTTGCATTTGCATATGTGATTGCACATGAAGTGGGTCACCATGTACAAAAACTGCTCGGCACCAGCGATAAAGTCTCTCAGCTACAACAACGTAGTGATAAGCGCACCGCCAATCAGCTCAGTGTAAAATTAGAGCTACAAGCAGATTGCTATGCCGGAGTCTGGGGCCATTATGTTAACCAACAAGGCATGCTTGATGAGGGAGATCTTGAAGAAGGCCTTAATGCTGCGAGTGCCGTTGGTGACGACCGATTACAAAAAATGGCAGGGCAAGCAGTACAACCTGATGCTTTTACCCATGGTAGTTCAAAACAGCGTATTGCCTGGTTTCAAAAAGGATTTAAAAGCGGCGATCCTCGTGCGTGTAACACCTTTACTCAGCCTTAATTCACGCTCGAGTGTTCACTATTAATAGTTATTTTTATATTCCAAATAGCGGCTCATGTTTTTATTAATGAGCCGTTGTCATTGTAGCGTTTTCTATAATCACATTTATTTACAATTATAGGTTTTCTCTCCACGACTATTCGTATACCGTCATACTCCAAATATAGCGGTGTTTTGCAAGATAGTTACTTATATAAACGAAGTTAGTTTTATTTCTATAGGGAAAATAGAATGTTCAAAAAAAGTTTGTTGGTCTTACTGTGCTCCTTTTCAGCTTATGCACAGGCAGGATTTGAGGTTATCACTTTAGGGAGCAAAGGAGGTATTCAAGATGGTAATTTAACCGCTTTTCTGCTCAAAGATAGCCGTGATACTAATTACGTCACCCTTGATGCAGGAACTGTGGTGAATGGCCTTATTGTCGCAGAAGAAAAACAAGCCTTTAAAGATATTGAGATTCCAAAAAATTCACCTTATACCAACGTTGGTTATGTTCTGCGTGAAAAAATTAAAGGTTATTTAATTAGCCATGCGCATCTTGATCACCTTGCCGGAATGATCATTGCCTCCCCCGATGACAGTCATAAATATATTTATGGTTTACCATCAGTAAATGAAACCATCGCTAAAACTTATTTTAATTGGCAGGCATGGCCAAACTTTGGAAATAAAGGTCAAGGTTATCAATTAGGTAAATACCAATACCGTGATTTATCCGCTCAAACATGGTTACCGATTAAAGACACCTCTTTACAAGTTAAAGCCTTACCGTTAAGTCATGCTGGAGTTGAATCATCGGCATTTGTTATTAAAAATAACCAACACCAAGTCATGGTCTATCTTGGTGACACCGGTGCTGATAGCGTTGAGCAAAGCGATCACCTCAATAGTTTATGGTCAACGTTAGCGCCTTATATTAAGAATAAACAATTAAAAGGGATCATGATTGAAACCTCTTTCACCAATAAAGTGCCAGAGCGTTCTTTATATGGTCATTTAACCCCTAAATTATTATTAGAAGAATTGGCGATACTTGAATATAAGGCTGGCGGCAAAGGCAGTTTAGCCGGACTACCGATTGTGATCACCCATATAAAATATAGCTTGCTGAAAGACATAAATCCTCAAGCAATTATTAAACAGCAACTTATTGCCGCTAATACTTTTGGAGTCAGCTTCCATTTCCCCGCGCAAGGCGAACGCTTTAGCTTATAACAACGTACGGTATAACTTACCCTCTATAAATAAAAACGCCTCCATCACTGTTGCAGTGATGAAGGCGTTTTTTATCTAATCAGCAATGAATATTTTATTCACTAATACGGTTTGGATGGTTCAAGATGTGATCCTCCCAATCGATAACGTCAATCTCATACACAATTTTATCACGTACAGATTCACCCGCTTTGTGCATCGCTGCTTTAGAACCAGTGATCAAAGGATGCCACTCAGGTAATGGCTTGCCCTCTGCCAGCAAACGATAAGCACAAGTTTCAGGCAACCATACAAACTCGTCAATACGCTCACGTGTTAGCTTAAGGCACTCTTCACCTGACTCAAATCGATTCATATAATCTTTGCATGAGCATGTTTGGTTATCAAGCAGACTACAAGCGACATTGGTGTAATAGATATCATCGGTATCATCATCAATTAACTTATGCAGACAACATTTGCCACAGCCATCACACAGTGATTCCCACTCTTGATCTGTCATTGTCGTTAAGTCTTTCTGTTGCCAAAAATGGGTCATGATACTTACACCAGTATTGTTATTTGTGTCGCTCAATACGCCACAATAATGAATGAGCTTATTAATAAATATAGCAGTCGGTTTTTATAGCGATCTATACGGTAAACTGCAAATTAAAAATACCTATTAATCGTTAATAACGACCAGAATAAGAGTTATTATCATTTAAAAGTAAAGTAGCACTATGAGGGTTGCATCGTCAGCGTAGACAAAAGCAATAAGTTATTTGGCTTTTAAGAGTAACAATGGTAATTTGCGCAGCCGATTTGCAAAGCAGAAAGAGAAAAATATGATGGAATGTCGTCTAGGGTGTGGCGCATGTTGTATTGCACCAAGTATATCGTCATCGATTCCAGGTATGCTAAATGGTAAACCCGCAGGTGTTCGTTGCATTCAGCTTAATGAAAACAATCTGTGCAAATTATTTGGTAAACCTGAACGCCCAGCAGTGTGCCATAATTTTAAAGCTTGCTCTGATATTTGTGGTAATACCAACGAGCAAGCCTTAACAATTATTACTGAACTTGAGCAAATAACGTAATCATTATTGCTGTTCATTTATTGATATGTGATTCTATTCTTTGGTTACGCCAGTAAGAATACGCAATGCCGTTTTAGCATTTTCTACAACTTGATGGCCAGAATATGTCAGATATCCTCCATCCTCTTCAGTCACTAATCCTTTCGCATACAAACGTTGTGCTGCAGAGATAACAGCAGGACTTGCATCGCTATGAACCTTAATGCCTTCCATATTGCTATGCATAGGGAATTTTACCAGTAGATTCATTTCATCAACGATATCGGGAGTGTACGGCATAGTCACCTCTATATATGGAAAATCCCAGCGGGATAAATAATCTATTATTAATATTAGCGTTTGTTGGTAATAAAACTAGGTGCAGGGATCAATATCTGAAGATTTTTCTCCACCAATATGAGACTTAGGTCAAAAATTCGAATATCTATAAGTCATTCAATTTCATAACTGTATAAAAAACAACCTAACGTATTGAGGGATATAAAAAAGCCGCTTAGAAAAGATCTCATATACCATGAAAACTTTTGCTATTAGCGGCTTTTTTGACAGCGATTAATCGCTATTATGCTTGAATACCAACAATTAACCATGGCGCATTAGGCTTACGTAAATCACGCTCTAAGTGCCATACATCGTTAATATCTTCTTCTACGCCTTCTGCGCTATCTTTATAACGGCCACTAAACTTAATACTTAGTTGCGCCATATTAGCGTCATGATCTGCACGTACAAGTTCAGCATCAACATACATCACTTCTGTATGCTGCTCACCTGACAGCTTTTCACGTTCTGCGGTTAAATCAGCCATGAGTGCTGGCGACACATATTCACGAATTTTTTCTAATTCGTTGTGGTTCCACGCACCTTGAATAACACGGTAATGATCACGAGAACCATTTAAAAATGCATTCATATTAAAGTTTGGCGGCAAATTAAACGGCACGTCACTATCAGTTGATTCAAAACCAGATGATTGTGGTTGTTGTGCTGCACCTTGACGGAACTGTTGTTGCTGACGCTGCTGTTGCTGAGACTGACGGGGGGAATTACCCGCATACGACTCACGGTGTCCCATTGGCGTACTTTTATTAGCGCGCATTGCTTTAAATAGCTTAAACAATACAAAAGCAATGATACCAATGATCAGAATATCCATAAATTGGATACCATCAAATGCACCACCAAAGAAAGCAGCTAACAAACCACCAGCAAGAAGACCACCTAATAAACCACCCATTAGGCCTTTTTTCGCTGATGATGCAGCAGTTGGATTTTGTTTACGGATAGTATCAGTCTGTTGTGGTTGTTGCTTACGAACCGGAGCGGTTTTAAAACTTTTACCAAAAGACTTACCACCACCGAATTTTTTTGCTTCTGCATGTGGTGCAGTAAATGACACTGCCACAATAAGAGCAAATACGGTAAAAAAGCGTTTCATAATAATCGATATACCTTCGTCATTAACTCTAAGCATCGTAGCTATTCGCTACAGAATGTCAATTTAATCACCCATCAAAATTGTTACTAACGTTTAACATTGTTACTATGGTCAAATATGTCCCCTTTAAAATTCTAATAATCAGACATCTAACACTAGCAATATAGACATTTACATGTTGTGAATCGCCATATAATTAAACATAAATACATTTAATGCGCATACTTATGCACAATAAATTCAACTAATACAACCTAAAAGGTGAAAATTACAATATCCTTCCATATATTATCCGCAGTAAACGTTTATTATTATATACTGTTTTTTATAACATCAGTGAAAGTGCAAAATACTCATTAAAAGACCGCGTTTTCTTTGATTATTATCATTTCCTCAATGGAGACATCTATGCAAAACAACAATACACACAGTAAATTTGTGGGTTATCTTTTGTGGATTTTTGGTTTTACTGGCGCACACCGCTTTTATTACGGTAAGCCTGTAACCGGTACAATTTGGTTTTTAACATTAGGATTACTGGGTATTGGCTGGTTAATCGACTTATTTTTGATCCCATCAATGAACCGTGAATCAGATTTGCGCTTCGCTAGTGGTGAAATCGATTACAACATTGCATGGCTATTACTGACCTTCCTTGGCGTGTTTGGTGTTCATCGTATGTATATGGGTAAATGGATCTCCGGTATCCTTTACTTATGTACCTTTGGTTTCTTTCTCATCGGTATCCTGATCGACTTCTGGACACTCAATGATCAAGTCTCATTAGAGAACACCAAAAAACGAAATGCATAATATTTAATTGGAATTTATATTGTGGCTAATATCAATGCCACAATATCTTCGTTATGCCAAACTTACTTATATTCCGCATAACGATTCATGGATGATAATAATTAACAATAATTAAAAAAACCGCTTATCGCTAAGCTAATTATAACAATTGCAAACATATTTAAAGAGTATAATTCCATGGCAAGAAGAAATGACCACACCCGCGAAGAATTGGTAAATATGACCCTTGAGCAAGTGAAAAATTTTCTTGATGAACATCCACATCATGAACTTAGTTTACGTAAAGTCGCGGCGATGATTGGCTATGTACCAAGTACATTGGTCAATGTGTTCGGTAACTATAACTTATTACTCCTTCATGCCGTTGCTCAAACACTTGACGAATTATTCCAGCAAGCTGAATTGTGTGTTCGTGATTCAACATCTTCACAGCAAGCCCTACGTAATCTTGCTTTTTGCTATCTTGATTTTGCCACAGCGCATCCTTATCGTTGGCAGTTAATTTTCCAACATACAATGAACGGTGAAGATCTTCCTGAATGGCAAACTGATCGTATTGATAATATGACAGGCATGCTAGAAACACTGATCGGTCAAATTAATAGTGATATGAGTGACAAGCAAGTACTTGAAGCAAGTCGTGTTATTTGGGCGGGTGTGCATGGTATTACGCTATTAACTGTGGATGATAAATTGTTCACCTCAAGCCCTGTTGATGGTAAAGCGCTAATCAATAACTTATTAGACACTTATTTAAACTCATGGCACAAATAATTTAACGAGAATCGTACAATGTCCCCTAAGTCACAATCAAACCTGCTAACTCAACGCCGGTTTTTACCTTACTTTCTTACTCAGGCCTTAGGGGCATTTAACGACAATGTTTATAAAAATATTCTACTTATTTTCATTGCTTATGCGTCGGTGCACACGTTACCACTTAGTGCTGATTTATTAATCAATTTAGCTGCGGGCTTATTTATCCTGCCCTTTTTTCTATTTTCAGCCTCAGCAGGTATTCTTGCTGATATTTATGATAAAGCTAAAATCATGCGCATCGTTAAATTGGCGGAAGTCATTATCATGTGCTGCGCGGCCGTGGCGTTTATTTACCAAAGTTACCTTACTTTACTGTTCTTATTGTTTTTAATGGGAACGCAATCGGCTTTCTTTGGCCCTGCAAAATATGCACTTTTACCACAGCACCTCAAAAAAAATGAGTTAGTATCAGGCAATGCACTGGTTGAAACTGGCACATTCCTTGCTATTTTATTGGGTACTATTATCGCAGGTGTTATCGCTAATAGTGATAATGGCCGCTATATTGCTGCAATTAGTGTCATTATTTTTGCTATTTTAGGCTATCTTGCCTCACTTGCGATCCCTGCTGCACCACCAAGCCAACAACATGTAAAGTTTCAGTGGCGTCCATGGCAACAAACGCGTCATACCATGAAAATCGCTCAACAAGATAAAATCATTTTCCAATGTATTATTGGCATTAGTTGGTTTTGGTTTTTAGGGGCATGTTACCTCACTCAATTTCCTAACTTTGCTCGCACCAATTTAGGCGGCCAAGCATCATCGGTATCTTTTTTATTAACTTTGTTTTCCATCGGTATTGCCGTCGGTTCAATGCTATGTGATCGCCTCTCACAGCACCGGGTTGATCCGGGGATTGTACCTATTGGTTGTTTTGGGATCAGTTTGTTTGGATTTGGCCTATACGCAATGACACCCAGTGTGATCCCTGCCACTGATGGCATTATCGCCTTCATAAGTCAGCCATCATTATGGCCAGTTTTTATCTCGTTATTATTACTTGGTATTGCCGGTGGTATTTTTATAGTGCCGTTATATACCTTAATGCAGCAACGCGCCAAAGAAGATCAGCGCGCTCAAATAATTGCAGCTAATAATATTTGGAATGCGGTGTTTATGGTTATTAGTGCAATAGCCGCGATTGTATGCTTATCTTTATTGCAGCTTTCTATTCCACAATTTTTCTTATTACTGGCTGGGTTAAATAGTCTTGTATTGCTGTATATCTATTTTCAAGCTCCAGATTTTTTTTGGCGTTTTGTAGTGTGGGTTGTCACTCATACCATGTATCGCGTCAGTCATCATAATCTTAATAACCTTCCGCAGCAGGGTGGCACATTATTAGTCTGTAACCATGTCAGTTATATGGATGCACTATTATTAGCAGGGGCTTGCCCTCGTCCGATTCGTTTTTTGATGGATAAAGACATTTATAACCTGCCCGTGGTTAATACTTTCTGTCGAGCCTGTAAAGCAATACCGGTTGATGCCAATGATCGCAAATCAGTACGCACGGCTTTTGCTCAAGTTGCTACCTATTTAGAAAATGGCGATATTGTATGTGTGTTCCCAGAAGGTCACTTAACGCAAGATGGTGAAATTGCCCCTTTTATGCGTGGCATTGATTTAATTATTAAACGCTCAACGGTGCAAGTGATCCCTGTAGCTTTACAAGGTTTATGGGGCAGCTACTTTAGTCGTGAAGGCGGACATGCGCTACTTAAATGGCCGAAGCGTTGTTGGTCAAAAGTTACTATCGTTGCTGGCGAATGTGTCCCATCACAAGCAACCGATAGCCAATTATTACGCCAACAAGTTATCGCATTACGTGGTGATAAACGCTAGTGTTTAGTCTGTAATTACAATAAAAAAGGCGAAGCAATGATGCTTCGCCTTTAAGTTAACTCTTGTGATTAATCTATTCTTGGATGGCTAACCACTGCGCTAAATCTGCTCGTGAAATTTTTACATTTTGAGTAAATTTTTCAGGCAAGGCAATATAGCGAATCGGGCGCTTATATGGTGCGACATGTTGTGACATATAACTCGCTAACTGATCCATTAAATGGTCATCTAATGGCTCAGATGTCGTCAGTATTGCCACAGGTCGTGCGCCAAATTCCTGATCGGTCATAGGTAACACTATCACTTGATTCACCGCTGGGTGCTGTAATAACACCTGCTCAATATCTTCTGGCTGCACATTCTCGCCACCAGAAATAAACATATTATCAGCCCGCCCACGAATAAATAGCTCGTCATCATGCCACTCACCGAGATCTTTAGTGGCAAACCAATCATCGTCATCATCACAACCCAATAACGAAAAGATGGTTTTATTACGGTAATAACCTAGACATAGCACGTTACCGCGCACACAAATTTCACCGTCCCGTAAAATCAATTCTCGATATGGCAGCACTGTGCCAACACCAGCACTGCTATTGGCGCGTTTTGCGGTAATGGTTGATGCCATTTCTGTCATGCCATAGCCGCTCCAACATTCAATACCTACTTGCTGGGCCGCTGTAGTTAAACTCACGGGAATAGTCGCGCCACCTAATAGTACTTGTTGCAACTGATGCTGCTGTGCATAGTCAGAGTCAAGGAAACGCTGCAATTGCGTCGGCACTAATGATGCATGAGTTACCCATTGTAAGGCTTGCTGTTGTAACTCTGGTGCTACCACAACAATACTTGCACCACGGTATAACCACCGCCACACAATCGCCAACCCAGAAATATGGAACAAAGGTAGTGACAATAACCAACTGTCGTCAGCGGTAAATGTCATTTGCTTTAATAGTCCACGTGCACTGGCTAGGTGTGATTGTGCATTATGCACCACCGCCTTAGGCAAACCTGTCGAGCCCGACGTTAAGGTTAAACTCACTGGACGATGCTCTTGCCACATCACAGGGATCAAACGCTCAGAGGTTACTTCTGGTATTAACGAAAGGGTTTTACCCGTAAGCTCTGCGGCGAGGTCACTATTGTCACACCAAATATAATCATTATTGAGAGCGGTTAACTGTTCAGTTAATGCATTGAGTGGCAATTTAGGATTAAGTCCTACATACCGCGCGCCAACGCGAATAATGGCTAATAGCAGCCATAAAACATCAATACTATTGGGTGCAACCACGGCAACTAATTGATCGCGTTTTACCCCTTGAGCAACGAGTCGTTGAGCATACTTTTCAATATTAGCGGTAACTTCAATCCAATTCCACGTCACAGCACCAGCATTAGCATCACCTAATGCTATCGCAACTTCTGTTGGTCGGTGCTTGGCCCAATATTGCCAAGGCCACATTTGAAATGCTGGTTTTATTTGTGCCATACCATGTCTAATTCAGATAAAGGGACTACCGGTAATTCACAATCAGGCCATGACTGGATTAATTGCACTTGGAATAATTGCATGGTGTCTAACCCAGGGATCACATTCGGCGTTTGCCATTGTGCTAACCGCGCGAGCTGATTTAAGCCTAAACTTGATTCAATGCTTGAACTAATTACTGCGGTAAGCCCTGCAGCATGTGCTTGCTCAATCAATGCAATACAACGTGCAAGTGAACCAATTAAGGTTGGCTTAATGATAATCGCAGCAACACCAGGCTCTGCTTTTACTTCAAATCCAACATCACGGACAGTTTCATCCCAAGCAATGTTAATTCCGGTTTGTTGTGCAAACGCTAAACTGTCACTGGGCAAACGACAAGGCTCTTCTAAAAAGGCAATACCGCTGCGGTGTTCAGGTTTAATATATTTAGCAAATTGTTGCGCTTTTAATGGCGTCCATTGGCGATTAGCATCAAGGCGTAATTGCATGTCTGGAATCGCTTCAAGCAGCATATTTGCCACAATACCATCGCGTACTGCTTCATACATGCCAACTTTTATCTTCGCCACTTTATTACCTGGCATCTGATTTAAGCGTACCACTAAATCATCGGGATCGCCGGAGCATAATGGCGCAACTAAATAATTTCCAGTCTCAGGAAGCTCTGCCGCTAACTCAGCGATTGCACAACTGATACCAAACGCAACCGATGGAAAAGCAGCATCAAGATCAAGCTCTTCACCAGCAACCCACTGTGAGAGTATCTGTTGTGCTTGCTCGCCAGCCTCAGTTGCTGTCTCAAGGCTAAATTCAGGTAATGGTGCAATTTCACCATAAGCTCGTTGTTGATCTTGGCATAATTCAATCACCCAACCTTCACGCGTAATCAAACGTTGATCACGTAAGATAACTCCAGAATCCATTGGAAGTTGGTATTGAAATAACTTCGCACTACGCATTGCATTTCCTTTATATAATGCCAGAGACGTATTAACCAAACACTCTAGCCAAAAACAGAGTTGCTATTTGTTACATCACAGTATTATTAATCAATAAAATTTAATAATGCCGCAGTAAAAGCAGTAGGTTGTTCAATATGAATATTATGACCTGCGTTTTCTATCATCGTAACGTCTAAGCCAGACGTCGATGCTAATTGACAAAACTTATCATCACGCTCACCACAAACATAATGAATAGGAATAGCAAGCTGCTGTAACTGAGGTAATAACTGCGGTTGTTTAGCCAGTGAGGTTGCTAACATCATTTGAGCAATACCTGAGCCTAAATTATCACTTCGTTTAGCAACTAATGCTTGTCGCTGCTCGACAGTCAATGAAGCAAAAACAGGTTGTTGATACCAATCGTGTAATACATCAACTAATGGCTGTTGAGCAAATCGTGCAGCCCAACGTTGATCATGCAAGTAACGCGGTTCACGGTCAGCAACCGCTAAACCGAAATGTCCACCTTCAAGTAACATTTTGATTAATCGTGGAGAGTCTGATGATGTTGAGTAAGTTGTTAATGCACACGCATGATACATTGCCAATCGAGCGCCCATTGAATAGCCAACCAACACATAATCTTCAACGCCACGCTGAGCCAATGTTGCCGTCAATGCGTGATGAACAGCCTCAAAGCCACCATCAATCGCTTCTGTCGTCATATCTGTATTAACAAACGCACTTAGACCATGGCCCGGTAAATCAATAGTTATACATTGGTAAGTTGTCGCAAGCTGGCTAATGACATAACGCCAATCACGTCCATTACCTAAAAGGCCATGCAGAAAAACCAATGTTGGCTGAGAAGCCTGCGTTTTAACGCCAAAGGTTTCAGAATAAAGTAGCATGTTTAACCTCATCAAATAACACTTTCAACATCTCCCCAGCTTCACCTGCAGGGGTTTTTATTTCAACTAAAGTTGTACCAACATGCTGCTGTCCTTCACGGATCGCTGTTTCAGCCGCCATTAATGACATCGGTGCACAATAATTTAAGCCAAACATCGCCGCGGCATGGCTAAACTCAAACCCGTGCGGCATGCGATAAAAATCATCTTTTTGTTGAACAGGTACCGGCAGCATATCAAAAATACCACCGCCATCATTGTTGGTTACAATAATAACAATCGGGTATTGCTGTTGCTTTAATAATGCCAATGAATTGAGATCATAGAGTAACGAAGTATCACCAATCAAACACACTAACGGAGCTTTTCGCGCGCGTTGCACCCCTGCTGTAGTGGCAATTAAGCCATCAATGCCTGATGCACCGCGGTTGGCAAATGTTGCGGTTAACGGTAATTGAGCACACATATCTAATAAGCGTACAATCATACTGTTACCCAAAAACAGCTCCGTTTGCGGGGCTATCCATTGCATGACATTAGCGGCTAAACCCAACTCAGAAAACGGCATGCTGTGAGCTGCAACAATATCAAAATAGTGCTCAGATGCAGTCGCTAATGGTAATGCCCATTGTGCGTGTAATGATTCAGTGGTGATATCAATCGCAGCTTGCGCCCATACTTTAATATTGGCTTGAATACGTTGGCTACGGCGGTGATTGGGATCTAATCGACCTGCTAACGGATCTATTAGCAAAAAAGACTGCCATGAATGCTGACCTATCAGCTGCAATAAACGCTTTGATACTAATCGACCACCAAATTGTAATAACACTTGTGCTTGCTGAAGATGGTCCTGACAAGCTGTATTTTGCAACCAACCATCAAAACCAGCATAAGCACTACTGCCACCTGCTTGCGGATCCACCAGCAATGGCCACCCTAACACTGTGGCTAATTGGCGCACCACATTGAGTTCATTTGCCGCCATTCGACCTGCAACTATCACCCCTTTTTGAGCGCACAATGATTGCCACTGAGAGTGATCAATAGTAGCGGTTGTCGAAGCAAGTAACGCTTGGTGATCACAATATGGACGTTGATCTTGCTGCCACTGTGCAACAGGTTTTAAATACTCACTAAAATCTACATCATCGCCATATAACGGCTCTGGATAATGACAATTAAAGTGGACTGAACCACCGCGCAATTGCTGTTGTTGCATCACATCATCAATCGCACACAATAACCAATTGGGTTCAATATCCAAACTTGGGCTTGGAATATCTAAAAAGTGGTTAACATGATTTGAAAAAATGCCATGCTGACGAATCGCTTGATTAGCACCACATTGGATCAACTCAGCAGGGCGATCAGAGGTTAATAACACCAGTTTTTCACCCGTTAAGCCTGTTTCTGCAACGGCAGGTAATAAATTGGCAACCGCTGTACCTGACGTCACAATCACAGCAACCGGAGCTTGCGATGCTTTGGCTAACCCTAAAGCTAAAAAACCTAAGCCACGCTCATCAAAATGAGTATGAATAGTCAGTTGAGGTAATTTTGCTGCCGCCAAGGTTAATGGTGTAGAACGGGATCCAGGGGCAATACAAACGTCTTGTACACCAAGCCTGACTAACTCTTCCAACATTAAACTTGCCCAGCAACCATTTAATGCCGCACGGTATGACTGACTTGTTGTTAATGAAGGCTGCATCATGCGCTTTTATATCCCATATTATCCATAATATTATCATCACCAGAGCCTGGCTGTTCAAACAAACTGCATAAGGTTGATGTTTTACGATCAAGCTCTTTCCATTCACTGTCAGCTACTGATCCTGGCACGATGCCAGCACCTGCAAATAAATACAAATCATCACCACTGATCATTGCACTGCGGATCGCTACACAAAATTCACTGTGCTTTTGACCAATATAACCCACCGCACCACTGTACCAACCACGTGCAAACGGTTCATGCTCAGAGATGAAATTTAAGGCAGCATCGCGAGGTAAACCAGCAATCGCCGCAGTTGGCTGTAAGCTATCGAGCAAATTAGCACTAAACACGGTATCGTTAAGTTGACCATCAATACTGCGCTTTAAATGCTGCACTTTACGTAACTGAACCAATTCAGGCACAGGGGCAACGTTCATTGATTCACATTGCGGCACTAAGCGTTCAACAATGTCATCTACCACTAAACGGTTTTCATAGCGGTTTTTGGTATCAGCCAATAACCACTGCGCTAATTGTTGATCTTCTTGAGCATCAACGCCGCGACCAATCGTACCCGCCAACGCTTCGGTTTGTAGCACTCGATCATGACGTTGAAATAGTCGTTCTGGTGTTGAACCAATAAAGCAATGCTCAGCATCTAAGGCCATCAAAAAATGAAAGCTGTTACTGTTACTAGCACGACTTGCTTTTAGCAATTGGGCTGGTAATACTGGATGATCAAGCTGTAATGTTGTTCGTCGAGCCAATACTACTTTTTCAAATTCATCATTAGCAATACCCGCTAGCGCTTGATCAATCATGGTTGACCAACCCGCAAAATCAGGACTGTAGCTACGACTTAAAATTCGACTGTTAATATCAGCGACCACCTCTGGGTTAGTGGCAATTTTATTCAGCATCGCTAACATGCGTGGCTTATCGTCACTCATGTTTGCAGCAAGATGCCACTCACCATCAAAACGAATGATTTCAAGCAATGGCAAAAAGAAAAAAGATGATAGGCAACGACGATTACGATCGGTATGGCCATCAAAAGAACGTCCACCCCATACGCGTTGATCATCACTAATGACCTTTTCTGCGGTTAATGGATCAGTAAACGTTCGGATCTGCCCTAACGCCACCACTTCTTCACGGCAATCACGTGACTGCCAATAAAATTTAGGAAATAGCGGTTGTGCATCCATCCAATCAATTAAATCAGTATTTGCTGGTAGTTCTAGTTTTACTCGTAATCGTTGTGTTGTTACTGATGCTTGCTTAATTTTAGCAATCAATAATTCAACGGCTTGTTGTAACGCAGTCAAGATAACCTCGCTCAGCTTAATATCACCAATACGGCTCATCCCTGGCTGAAAGATAAAATATGCCAATCATGGACATACTCGATTCTTTGCTAAGAATAGTCATTATTTCAACGCTTACCTATTGAGAGGCAACTCATTGATTATCAGCAAAGAAGAATGATGGGTATATTCTACCTCACTCAATAGCATCTGACTAATGAAGTAACATCATTCCTTTTGGCGATATTTCAGCACAAATAGCTGAACCTTAACTGTAATTATAGTTAATACCGCAACCGCGATGGGTTCGATATAACACAAAAAACTATTTTTCCAAATTTTGTGCTGAAAGGTGTTCCTTTAAACCAGTTTTATAGTGTAATTTGTGGGGATACCAAAAATTATCATCAGGAAAGTATTATATGCAAAATTTCGGGATGTCATCCAAGCTCAATAATGTTTGTTATGACATACGTGGTCCCGTTCTAAAACATGCCAAGCGCATGGAAGAAGAAGGCCAAAAAATACTTAAACTTAATATTGGCAACCCAGCCCCGTTTGGGTTTGATGCCCCTGATGAAATTTTAGTTGATGTAATTCGTAATTTGCCAACATCTCAAGGTTACTGTGATTCAAAAGGCATTTACTCTGCACGTAAAGCCGTGGTCCAGCATTACCAAAAATGTGGCTTATTAGACATCGATGTTGAAGATGTTTTTATTGGTAACGGTGTGTCAGAGTTAATCGTGATGGCGATGCAGGCATTGCTTAATCATAAAGACGAAATCTTAGTGCCATCACCTGACTATCCATTATGGACTGCTGCAGTATCACTTTCAGGTGGTACAGCGGTGCACTATACCTGTGATGAACAATCAGATTGGTACCCTGATCTAAACGATATCAAGAAAAAGATTGGACCGCATACCCGTGGCATCGTACTGATCAACCCTAATAACCCAACTGGTGCAGTTTACAGTCGTGAGTTTTTACTTGAAATAGTTGAAATCGCTCGTCAACATAACTTGATCATTTTTGCTGATGAAATCTACGATAAAATTCTCTATGACGGTGCTAAACACACCTCGATTGCACCGTTAGCGCCCGATGTATTCTGTATTACATTCAATGGCCTATCTAAATCATACCGCGTGTGTGGTTTCCGTGCTGGTTGGATGGTGTTATCAGGTGCAAAACATAAAGCTAAAGGCTACATTGAAGGCCTAGAAATGCTCTCTTCTATGCGCTTATGTGCTAACGTGCCGATGCAACATGCGATTCAAACCGCACTCGGTGGTTATCAAAGTATCAAAGAGTTGATTTTACCTGGTGGGCGTTTACTTGAACAACGCGATAAAGCCTATGATTTATTAACGCAAATTCCGGGGATTTCATGTGTAAAACCCAAAGGGGCGTTATATTTATTCCCGAAATTAGATCAGAAAAAATTCAATATTGTTGATGATCAGCGTTTTGCCATGGACTTCTTATTACAAGAAAAAGTGCTCGTGGTTCATGGAACAGGTTTTAACTGGAAACAACCAGATCACTTCCGTATTGTAACGTTACCGCGGGTTGATGACCTAGAACAAGCAATGACTCGCCTTGAGCGTTTCTTACATAGCTATCGTCAATAACGACCACTCGCTAACAACATAACATTAGCCTCGAATCTTCGAGGCTTTTATTTATCAGCTACAATAGACAACCAAGTAATTGCCCTATCACATCCATACACTTGGTATACTCAACCTATCAGTATTTCGCTATGAGGGAACACTCCCATGGAAAAAAGCCATTTTTTTGCTCACCTAGCACGGATGCGGTTAATTCAGCGTTGGCCTTTAATGCGCTGCGTTGAGACAGAAAACATCTCAGAGCACAGCTTACAAGTTGCGTTTGTTGCTCATGCACTGGCATTAATCAAAAATCGCAAATTTGACGGTAATGTTAATCCAGAACGGATCGCGTTATTAGGCATGTTTCATGATGTTAGTGAAGTGATCACTGGCGACATGCCAACCCCAATAAAATACTTCAACCCCACTATTGCTGAAGAATATAAAAAGATCGAGCTTGCTGCCGAGCAAAAGTTACTGTCGATGCTACCTGAAGAGTTTCATGATGATTATGCGCCGCTACTTGATAGCCACAAGCTTGATCCTGAACATGCCGCGATCGTCAAACAGGCTGATACCTTATGCGCTTATCTAAAATGCTTAGAGGAATTAAGTGCAGGCAATCATGAATTTACTAAAGCAAAAAAACGTCTCGAAGAAACCTTAGCGGCACGTAGAACACCAGAAATGGACTATTTCTTAGCCACTTTTGCCGATAGTTTTAATTTAACCTTAGATGAGATCAGCTAATGACGGCTTTTATTATTGACCCTTGTTGGCAACAGCGGCACAGCGATGAGCAAAAAATGCGCCGCAATGATCACCGCTCTGCCTACCAGCGTGATCGCGCCCGTATTCTGCACTCTGCCGCTTTTCGACGCTTACAAGCAAAAACCCAAGTCCATGGCGCTGGTAACCATGATTTTTATCGTACTCGTTTAACTCACTCCCTTGAAGCCTCACAAATCGGCACTGGAATAGTGGCACAATTAAAATTAAAACAGCCCCAATTTCATTCGTTGTTATCCTCAACCAGTTTAATGGAAAGTATCTGCTTAGCACACGATATTGGTCATCCACCGTTTGGACATGGTGGAGAAGTCGCTCTCAATTATATGATGCGTAATCACGGTGGTTTTGAAGGTAATGCGCAAACGTTTCGTATCGTCACCCTGCTAGAACCTTACACTGAACATTACGGCATGAACCTTTCACGACGTACTTTGCTAGGACTGCTCAAATACCCCGCCTTACTGAGTCAAACGACGGCCTCAGAGCGGCCAGATGACGTGATCAACTTTCGTCATCTAAAAGCCAAGCTGTGGCATCCAGCGAAAGGCATTTACGATGATGACCAAACTGTATTTGATTGGGTATTAGCGCCACTATCACACCATGATCGCCAGTTGTTTCAGCAAATGCGTAGCCATAGCCATCAACCGCAACAGCATCATAAAACCCGGTTTAAATCACTTGATTGTTCAATTATGGAGCTGGCTGATGATATTGCTTACGGTGTCCATGATCTAGAAGATGCAATTGTGATGGGGATTGTTAACCGTGAACAATGGCAAGAAGCGGTGGCATCTAAAATCGCTGAGTGTGGTGATCCGTGGTTAGAACAACGTATTGGTGAGATCAGTGACCATATGTTTGCCAGCCATCACCAACGTAAAGATGCTATTGGTGCGCTAGTTAATGCCTTACTGACCTCAATTGAAATTGCACCAACGCTACAAGATGGCATCAACAGTTTTGAAGAGCCACTATTAAAATGGAATGCTTATCTCTCACCAGCGATGGAAAATACCCTTAACATACTCAAACAATTTGTTAGTGATTATGTGGTTAAAAAGCCAGAGTTTCAGTTATTAGAATATAAAGGCCAACAATTAATCATGGAGTTATTTGATGCATTTGCATCGGATCCTGAGCGATTATTACCAGAACCTACGCGTAAACATTGGCAACATGCAGTCGACAAAGGTGACAATGAAATGCGAATCATTGCAGATTATATTTCAAGTATGACCGATGGCTTTTCACAGCGGCTATACAACACCTTATTTCAACCATCGATTACGCTAGAAATAGGTAACGAAGGGCACGGGGTATAGAGGGTCGAATACAGAAAATGACGGAATTGGGTTTGGCATTTACTCAGCCCATTATCCGTCATCTCGAAAGTTGAGGCACGAAACTATCCGTGATCTACTAAAGGCGTGATTGAGCCTTAAAGACGCAAGGGGATGACGATTATTGAGCTCTAATACTCGCAAACTCGCCCCTGCTCTTGCCTATTTACTCACAAATAATTCTTCTCAAACACCCCTTGAGGCATTTGCTTAATCTGAAAATCTATCATGTGATTAAAGGTAGTTATCAAAGGCGTAAATTTATCAGTATCCGCTTCAAATGCAGACAAGGCTAAATACCCCGCTTCTACGGTTGATACTCCCTGATCTTTAGGCGACTTACGAATACGATAATTGCCACTATCAGCATTGTCTAAATTCACTAACGGTAAATGGTGTAAGTTAGTGGCTAGTTGCCACATTTTATAGGCTTTTTTCCACGTACCATCTAATAAAATAACCGTTTGTATTCGTTGCTTATTTACTGTCGCTGCAACACTGGATATCGGCACAGATCCCTCACCAGGATAAACGACATACACATCACGTTCAGGCTCTGCAAGTAAGCTGTTAAGCTCATCATGTTCAGAAAAATCTTCTCCCACCCAAAGTCGGCTATTTGGTAGAGAAAGTGATAAGATTCTTGCAGTACCTATTGCACGTTTAATTTCTGATGGATGCTGTAAAATCCAAATTTCTGTTGTTGCTGTGATGTTTTCGATCCAGTGGCAAATACAGGCTTTTTTTGCCTTACCACAGTATTCACAATACCGACTCATTGAGGTTGCCTTGTCTATTCGCAATTACATTATTATCGCATTAATTATAGGAATTATTGCTCAAATCCCACCACTACAACCACTGTTAGTATGGGATCGCCAAGCTATACTTAATGGCGAGATATGGCGGATCCTAACAGGAAATATTACCCATACCAATTGGATTCACCTTGCTATGAATGCAGGTGCGTTTGTTATTATTAGCTTTATTTTTCGAGCACATTTTACTGCTCGTCGTTATAACCTATTAATTCTCGCGCTGAGCTCTATTATCGGACTAGGGCTATTTGCGACTCAGATTAGCTGGTATGCCGGATTTTCTGGTGTATTACACGGATTATTTGCTTGGGGCGCAGTACGAGACATTCAAACCAAAACCAAAGGCGGATGGTTATTGCTGCTCGGTTTAATTATTAAAATAACCTCGGAGCAATGCTTTGGTGGTTCTGCCAGTTCAGCAGAATTGATTGGTGTACAAGTAGCAATACAAGCCCACTTAATCGGTGCTATTTCAGGGATTATTATGGCATTTTTCATACCGAAAAATAACGTCATACCGATACAAAAATAATAAAAGTGACGACAGTTTCACATCTGTCGTCATCGTTAATATCGCTTTACTGATAAGCTACAACTTAATCCGATTACGGTTTTTATCAACCGTTGACATACCAATACCCTTCACTTTTGCAAGATCATCAGCTGCGGCAAATTTGCCATACTTAATACGATATTGAATAATATTTTCAGCTTTATCCGGCCCTATCCCTACCAATAATTTATCAAGCTGTTCTGCATTAGCATCATTAATATTAACAATAATATCCAGCCCTTTATGTTGATCTGGATTAGCATAACTTAGCGGTGCTAATACTAATGTGCCAGCAACAACCATCGCTTTAAACAACTGATATTTTGTAGTCATCTTCATTCCTTTTTATATTGAGAGAACAGAAATGATATGCAACAAAACACTATAATAGATAGTGAACAACAGGATTTAAAGGCAAAAAAAAGACGAGCTGCACAGACAGCTCGTCTATTTACATTACAGTTTCAATTAATCTTTCGATGAGTCTTGCATTGGATAGCTAATCTTTGCTGATTCACGCAACGTTTTTAATGTTGCAGCAAGATCTTCTTGAGCAAACATTTGCTCAATTTGCTGTTCAAATTGACTATTTACTTTATCACCAGCCAACTTCATATTTACAACTTTATCTAGCGCAATGATTTCAACATTACCGTTGTTATCACGTGCCATACCATAAGTTGCTTTACCAGCAGTTGGTTTAGGTAGACTAAATGCAACATTTGAAATGTTTGCATTTGGACCAGAACGATTAATCGTTTGTTCGCCAGAGAAGCTTAAGCCATCTTTAGCAACGATGTCATTTTTGCCTTTTTGTAAATCAGCAATAATTTCATCTGCTTTAGCTTGTGCTTGTTGCTCACCTTTTTGGCTTGCAACCATCGCATTCACTTTTGCTGCAACATCTTTAAATGGCAACACAGCTTTAGCACGAGCATCATCAACACGCACCACAATCACATGCTCAGGACCTAACTCAATTACATCTGAGTTCATACCATCATCATGTACTTCAGGGCTTTGTAGTGTCTCTTGAACTTGTTTATTAGCTAACACACCTTTTTCTGCAGCTGGTGTGATGTAATCTGTGTGAACAATTTTTGCCTTCACAGCTTCAGCAGCGGCATCTAATGAATCAGGTGATTCAAACGCAACTTCTGCAAGTTTACTTTTTAGCTTATAGAACTCGTCAGCTGATTGCTGTTGTTGTAATTCAGCAACAATTTGTGCTTTTACGTCAGCAAATGGCTTCACTTTTCCAGGTTTAATACCATCAAGTAAAATGATGTGGTAACCAAATGAAGACTTCACAAGGCCAGACATATCACCCGGTTTAGCAAGAGCAAATGCTTCTTTTTCAAACGCAGGATCCATTGTTCCTTTAGTGAACCATTCTAATTTACCGCCATCTTTAGCACTGAATGTATCATCAGATGATTGCTTAGCAACTTCAGCAAAATTAGCACCATTTTGTAGCTTCGAAAGTAACGCTTCTGCTTTAGCTTTTGCTGCAGCTGTATCACCTGTCACTAAAATATGGCTAACTTCACGCTCTTCTGCAGTACTGAACTTAGTTTGGTTATCTTTGTAGTACGTTTCAGCAGCTTGCTCAGAGATGTTGATATCTTTAGTTAAGCCTTTACCTGATAGTTCAATGTAAGATACTTTGATTTGAGCAGGTCGAGTGAACAAGTTCGGATTTTGATCGTAAAAATCTTGCGCTTCTTGCTTTGTCACTTTTACTTTTTTAGTAAAGTCTGCAAGGTTTAGCGTTAATGTACGAACAACACGTTGTTGTGACTCGAGTTTACGTAACTCATCAGCTTCATCACTCAATACAAAATCGCTGCCTTGTAATGCTGATAAGAACTGCTGACGTAACATGTCTTTACGGATCGTTTCTGCAAACTGATCAGGTGTAAAGCCAGCACGACGTAATGCCATGTTGTATTGCTCGTTATTAAATACGCCATCAACAGCAAACGCAGGCATCGCTAGAATTTCTTGCTTAACTTGTGCATCACTGACACTAAGACCAAGTTTATCTGCACGCTGTTGAATAAGTTCATCATTGACCATACGATCTAATACACTTTGACGGAATTGCTTCACATAAGCAGGATCGCTCATCAAAGTTGAAAAGTAATCGCCCATACGCTGTTGCATACGGTTACGTTCATTTTGGTAAACTTGCTCAAACTGACGTTGGCTAATCTCTTTACCGTTAATCTTTGCTGCAACTTGCTCATTACCACTCGCCAGATAACTGCCGACGCCAGCAAATACAAAAGATAAAATAATTAGGCTTAGAATAATCTTAACCCAGATGCTGTTAGCGCCTTCGCGCAATCGCTCCATCATAATCTGCCGTCTCTCCTACTGTTCGATCTGGCTCGGTTTCGAACTACTATCAAATTTATGCACAATGCTAACGGCATCACCATGATGACCGCACCATACTATTTACTACATGTTATATAACAACAACTGAATAGCTACAGCTATATCTAAATAACCTAAATCTTCATTAAGCTAGTCTTATCAATATAGATAACCTGTGACCGATAAGCCATACGCAGCACTGATAATTGTTACATAAACGCAATTAAACAACCCCTCAAATGTATACCTTGCTCAGTATGCGTCATTTGGGATTATTGATTAGGCTTTTTATAAGTAAAAAAAGCGCATCAACCGATGCGCCTTTATCGTACCGAATAAGTATACTCTTTCCGGTAGCAATTTTTAAGCCATGAAAACATGACAAAACACGGGCTTGCACCCATTGTTTTTAGTTTACAGAATCTTTAAGCGCTTTACCTGGTTTGAATCCAGGTACTTTTGCAGCTGCAATTTGAATTTCTGCACCTGTTTGTGGATTACGGCCAGTACGTGCTGCACGCTCACGTACAGAAAAAGTACCAAAACCAACTAATGCAACCGAATCGCCTTGTTTTAGAGTCTCTGTCACTGTTTCAATCAATGCATCAAGAGCACGGCCTGCAGATGCTTTAGAAATATCAGCACTTTCTGCGATTTTATCAACTAGTTGAGTTTTGTTCACAATTAGATCCTCTTAATGAACCTTGATCACTACGCGCTGTTTATTAAATAGTCGCGTAATCGTAATCAAATAGAAAAATATTCGTAGTTTGAGAGCCGACTATAAATAGCAATCAAAACTTAAAATTAGTTCGCATAACGCGGATTAGATGTACCTTATAGCCACACAAAAAAACGCTGACAAGGTTTTTAACCCTGAAAGCGTTTTTTCTTTAACTAATTTTGCTATAGGTCACTATTTCGTGCATTGACTAACTCAATACCTGCTGGATTATTCTGCAATGCTATCGTTAGCACTTCATCAATCCAACGTACTGGGCGTACTTCCAAATCAGCAATGACATTTTCTGGAATTTCTTCTAGATCACGTTCATTTTCTTTTGGAATTAACACGGTTTTAATTCCACCACGGTGAGCCGCTAATAGCTTCTCTTTTAAGCCACCAATCGGCAATACTTCACCACGTAATGTGATTTCACCCGTCATAGCAACATCAGCACGCACTGGGTTACCCGTTAAGCTAGACACCAACGCAGTACACATGGCGATACCCGCACTTGGACCATCTTTTGGTGTTGCACCTTCAGGCACGTGAACATGAATATCGCGTTTTTCGTAAAAATCGCTTGCAATACCTAAACGCTCAGCGCGACTACGTACCACTGTCATTGCAGCCTGAATAGACTCTTGCATCACATCGCCCAAAGAGCCAGTGTATGTCAATTTGCCTTTACCCGGCATCGATTCAGTTTCGATAGTTAATAAATCACCACCGACTTCTGTCCATGCAAGACCCGTTACTTGACCAACACGGTTACTTTCATCAGCTTTACCATAATCGCAACGCTGCACACCTAAGTAATCTTTTAGATTATCTTGGTTAATTGAAACGTGCTTAATGTCTTTGTTCAATAAAATTTCTTTCACTGCTTTACGGCATAGCTTTGAAATTTCACGCTCAAGACTACGTACACCCGCTTCACGAGTGTAGTAACGAATAATGCCAATAAGTGCTGAATCTTCAATTGTCAGCTCACTAGGCTTTAATCCATTACGCTGAATTTGCTTCTCAAGTAAGTGATTTTTAGCAATATTCAGTTTTTCGTCTTCGGTATAACCAGAAAGACGGATCACTTCCATACGATCAAGCAATGGTCCTGGAATGTTCATTGAGTTCGAGGTAGCCACAAACATTACGTCAGATAAGTCATAATCAACTTCAAGGTAATGATCGTTAAACGAACTGTTTTGCTCAGGATCTAATACTTCTAGTAATGCTGACGCAGGATCACCGCGCATATCAGAAGACATTTTGTCAATTTCATCTAATAGGAATAGTGGGTTTTTCACTTCCACTTTTGCCATTTTCTGAATTAACTTACCCGGCATAGAACCAATATATGTACGACGGTGACCGCGGATTTCCGCTTCATCACGTACACCACCTAATGCCATGCGCACGTATTTACGTCCGGTTGCAGCAGCAATAGATTGACCTAGCGAAGTTTTACCTACACCAGGAGGACCGACAAGACAAAGGATTGGACCTTTAAGCTTGTTAACACGGCTTTGTACTGCGAGGTATTCAAGAATACGTTCTTTAACACGCTCTAAACCGTAATGATCGGCGTTAAGAATTTCTTCTGCTTTAGCAAGATTCTTCTTCACTTTAGAACGCTTATGCCAAGGCACGCTTAACATCCAATCGATGTAACCACGTACAACAGTAGCTTCAGCAGACATTGGTGACATCATCTTTAGCTTTTGCAGCTCTTGCTCAGTTTTTTCACGTGCTTCAGCTGGCATCTTTGATGCTTCAATCTTAAGCTTTAACGCTTCAAATTCATCTGGTGCATCGTCAAGCTCACCCAATTCTTTCTGGATAGCTTTCATTTGTTCGTTAAGATAATACTCGCGCTGAGATTTTTCCATCTGCTTTTTAACGCGTCCACGAATGCGTTTTTCAACTTGCAGCAAATCAATCTCAGACTCCATCATTGCCATCAAGAACTCTAAACGCTCTGTGATATCAACAATTTCAAGTACTTTTTGCTTATCCGCTAATTTCAGAGGCATATGCGCTGCGATAGTATCTGCAAGACGCGCTGCATCATCAATGCCATTAAGGGATGTTAATACTTCAGGTGGAATCTTTTTGTTGAGCTTAATAAAGCCTTCAAACTGACTGATCGCCGTTCGAACTAAGACTTCTTGCTCACGCTCATCCATTGCTGGCGTAACCAAAAATTCAGCATTGGCTGTAAAAAATTCATCATCAGCAAGATCTTCAACTTTGGCACGTTGCTGGCCTTCAACCAACACTTTTACCGTACCATCAGGTAATTTTAATAGTTGAAGAATGGTAGCAACAGTACCAACATCATAAAGATCAGTGATCGACGGTTCATCTGTGGCTGCTTCTTTTTGAGCAACTAGCAGAATCTGTTTATTGTTTTCCATTGCCGACTCAAGGCAACGAATTGATTTTTCCCGGCCCACAAACAATGGAATAACCATATGAGGGTATACCACTACATCTCGTAGAGGTAGAACCGGGATCTCAAGGCGCTCAGAACGCTCCAGGTTCATATTCTTCTCTCTTCCTGTCCATACTAATCGTATTAAATAACCTAACTGGATACAGCTTAGTTACTTAATACGATTAGAGTTAGCTTATATTGAGTATATGGGGGTAAAGCATCAAGTTTCAATGTATGAAATGTCAGAAAATAAAAAAGGAGGCAAAAGCCTCCCTTTTTTAAGCTTTTATGTGCAGATATTAAGCACTTACTCAGCCATTACTCAGCACTTGCTGCTTCTTGTGTTTCTGTATTTTCGAAAATCAGTAATGGTTCTGACTCACCGTTAATTACAGACTCATCAATAACAACTTTACTGATACCTTCTAGAGACGGAAGCTCATACATGGTATCAAGTAACACTGCTTCAACGATAGAACGTAGGCCACGAGCACCTGTTTTACGATCCATTGCTTTTTTAGCAATCGCAATTAGGGCATCATCGCGGAATTCAAGTTCAACGTTTTCAAGCGCTAGTAATGCTGCATACTGTTTAGTAAGGGCATTCTTAGGCTCACGTAGAATTTGAACTAACGCGTCTTGGTCTAATTCGCCAAGCGTTGCTGTAACAGGTAAACGACCGATGAATTCAGGGATTAAACCGTATTTCACCAAATCTTCTGGTTCAACTTTCTTAAACAAATCACTTAATGTGTCTGTTTGGTCTTTTGAACGTACATCAGCAGCAAAACCGATGCCAGTACCTGTTGCTACACGTTGCTCAACCACTTTATCTAGGCCTGCAAATGCACCACCACAGATAAATAGGATCTTAGAAGTATCAACTTGTAAGAATTCCTGTTGAGGATGCTTACGACCACCTTGCGGCGGAACAGAAGCAACGGTACCTTCGATTAGCTTCAACAATGCTTGCTGAACGCCTTCACCAGATACATCACGTGTGATTGATGGATTGTCTGATTTACGAGAGATCTTATCGATTTCATCGATGTAAACAATGCCACGCTCAGCTTTAGCTACGTCGTAATCACATTTTTGTAGCAGCTTTTGAATGATGTTTTCAACGTCTTCACCAACATAACCAGCTTCAGTTAATGTTGTTGCATCAGCCATTGTAAACGGTACATCAAGCATACGCGCTAATGTCTCGGCTAATAATGTTTTACCACTACCAGTAGGACCAATAAGTAGGATGTTACTCTTACCTAATTCAACGCCATCACTATTCTTGTCGCCATTACGTAGACGCTTATAGTGATTGTATACAGCAACAGCCAACACTTTTTTAGCATGTGATTGGCCGATGACATAATCATCTAAGTTGTTACGAATTTGTTGTGGTGTCGGCAGCTCGTCGCTATCGCTTTTCGTCATCACTTCTTTGATTTCTTCGCGAATAATGTCGTTGCATAAATCAACGCACTCATCACAAATATAAACAGAAGGACCAGCAATTAGCTTGCGAACTTCATGCTGACTTTTTCCACAGAAAGAGCAATAAAGTAGTTTGCTACTACTTCCCTCTTTTCGTTTGTCTGTCATTCGCTAACCTCTTTATTGGGGTATCCCATCATTGTCTTGTCTTGAGTGTATAACAAGTCGACTTATTTTGCTTTACTAAACCCGCATCGCGAATTGCAAAATAAAACTGGCTTAGTCACGCTTACTCAATACAGCATCAACAAGGCCGTACTCTACTGCCTGATCTGCAGACATAAAGTTATCACGGTCAGTATCACGCTCCACAATGTCTAATGGTTGACCAGTATGTTCTGCCAATAGTCCATTTAAACGTTGTTTAATCGTTAGGATTTCTTGTGCATGGATTTGAATATCCGATGCTTGGCCTTGGAAACCACCAAGTGGTTGGTGGATCATAACGCGTGAGTTAGGTAGACAGTAACGTTTACCCTTAGCACCGCCAGCCAATAGGAAAGCACCCATAGAACATGCTTGACCCATACATACTGTACTTACATTTGGTTTAATAAATTGCATGGTGTCATAAATTGACATACCTGCAGTTACTGAGCCGCCTGGAGAGTTAATGTAAAGGAAGATATCTTTGTCTGGGTTCTCTGACTCCAAAAATAGCAGCTGGGCTACAACTAAGTTAGCCATATGATCTTCAACCTGACCGGTTAGGAAAATCACACGCTCTTTTAGGAGACGGGAATAAATATCGTAAGAACGCTCACCACGAGAAGTCTGCTCGACCACCATCGGTACCAGCGCATCCATAATCGGTGACATGCCGTTTTGTGCTTGGTAGCTCATAATCTTATTTCCCTAAAATAAATGGCCCGAATGAAAGTATTCACACGGACCATTGTTAGCAGAAGACTTGAGACAATGTCAAATCTCTACAGCAATTTCAGTAAATTAAGCAGCAGGATTCATTAGATCGTTGAAGCTAACTTCTTTATCTGAAACCTGAGCTTTAGCTAGAAGTGCATCAATTGCTTGCTCTTCTAGAGCAACGTTGCGCATATTGTTCATTAGCTGCTCGTTGCTTGCGTAGTATTTAACTACTTCTGTTGGATCTTCGTACGCAGATGCCATTTCAGCGATGATTGCAGTTACGCGATCTTCGTCTGCTTTTAGCTCTTCTGCTTTAATTACTTCACCAACTAGTAGGCCAACAACTACGCGACGCTTAGCTTGCTCTTCGAACAATTCACGTGGTAGTTCAGGCATGTTCTTAGCATCGCCGCCAAAACGTTGTGCAGCTTGCTTACGTAGTGCTTCGATTTCTTGATCGATAAGCGCTGTAGGTACTGTGATATCGTTTTGCTCAACAAGACCGTTAAGAACTTGATCTTTAATACGACCTTTAACAGCTTGCTTAAGCTCACGCTCCATGTTCTTACGAACTTCAGTCTTAAGACCTTCAACAGAACCGTCTTCAACACCAAACTTAGCAACGAATTCTTCAGTTAGCTCAGGTAGTTGTTGTGCTTCTACTTTATGAAGAGTGATAGCAAATGCTGCAGACTTACCTTTTAGATTTTCTGCGTGGTATTCTTCAGGGAAAGTTACTTCTACAGTAAACTCGTCGCCTGCTTTATGACCAACAACACCTTCTTCGAAACCAGGGATCATACGACCTTGGCCCATAGCAAGTGCGAAACCTTCAGCTTTACCGCCGTCGAATTCTTCGCCGTCGATAGTACCAACGAAATCGATAGTTACACGGCTATCTGCGTCTGCTGCTGCTTCAACTTCAGTCCAAGTAGCTTGTTGCTTACGTAGAGTATCTAGCATGCCGTCAACGTCAGCGTCAGTTACAGTTACTACTGGCTTTTCAACAACAACTTTGTCTAGACCAACTAGTTCGATTTCTGGGAAAACTTCAAAAGAAGCTTTAAACACTAAATCTTTACCTTCAGCAATTTCTACTGGAGTGAAAGTTGGTGCGCCAGCTGGGTTGATCTGCTCTTTAACGATAGCTTCGATAAAGTGGCGGTGCATTACTTCACCTAGGATGTCTTGACGTACAGAAGCGCCAAACATTTTAGCAACCATCTTCATTGGTGCTTTACCTGGGCGGAAACCGTCGAAACGACGAGTTTTAGCAATTTTACGTAGTTCAGCAGCAACAGCATCTTCGATGTTTGCAGCAGGAACTGTAATAGTTAGGTGGCGTTCTAGACCTTCAGTGGTTTCAACAGTAACTTGCATTATATTTAACCTCAAAACTTAACTCAGTGTTTCTGAGTGATGTTGCCGAACAGCCATTTACTGACGGTGGCATCCTTTCGTGTTACAGCTCGAAAACCATAACGCCTAAATTCTTTCTTAAAGATTCTGAGAGTAGATAGCCTACTTCTCAGAGCGCGCTATTATAACGACACCTAGCGGTGACGTCGAGGTAGATACCTTATTAACGCGAACGATCTCTCTGACTGCATTACAAGATAGGGGCTAGAAATATCATTTCAAGGGGAAAAATAAAAAAAATCGCATTTTAATGGGTTTTTGTGGTTCAAATGTTGGAAAAACGAGCTAATAAGACAAATTTTAACAGTAGACAATGAGAAAAATCAGCCTGAATAATTGGAGTATAGAATTAGAAAGATGATTGAACTAAGAGGATAACATCAAGAAGAAAAGAGAAGATGGTACGCCCTGCAGGATTCGAACCTGCGACCACATCCTTAGAAGGGACGTGCTCTATCCAGCTGAGCTAAGGGCGCATCATTGTGTAACGTGACGTTACGAAGCGAGATTATACGTAGCTATCATATAAGGTCAATCTCTTTGCTTCATTTTTCATGCTTAAAACAACTGACTGGTTAAAGATACAACAAAAAAACCGTGTTTGAGGATATTTTGAGAAGAAACAATAGCTCACAACAACGAGTAAGCCGCATGTTTATCACTCTGTTTCGATTACTGATCACTGCTTCAATACTTAAATCAGAGTAATAGTAAAATATAAAATCAAATAGCAATCGTTTGCCTAATGGCAATTCCATTCATAATCTGCCACAATATTGGCGTTGATACGTTCAACCAACACAACAAGGATCACCATGAGCGCTCAAATTATTGATGGGAAAATTATCTCCCAAACTGTACGACAGGAAGTTGCCGCCAGAGTAAAAGCACGCACCGATGTCGGATTACGTGCACCTGGATTAGCTGTTGTTCTCGTAGGTCAGGATCCAGCCTCACAGATCTACGTTGGTAGTAAGCGCAAAGCCTGTGAAGAAGTCGGGTTTATTTCAAAGTCATTTGATCTACCAACCACTGCGACTGAACAACAATTACTCGATTTAATTGATGAGCTTAATCAAGATCCAACTATGGATGGTATTTTAGTACAATTACCATTACCAGCAGGTATGGACACCACCCGCATTCTTGAACGCATCGATCCTGAAAAAGATGTCGATGGTTTTCACCCTTACAATGTCGGTCGCCTTAGTCAACGTATTCCTAAATTACGTTCATGCACGCCAAAAGGCATTATTACACTACTGGAACGCTACAATATTGAAGTGCGCGGCAAACACGCAGTTATTGTTGGTGCATCAAACATTGTCGGACGACCAATGACACTTGAGTTGTTATTAGCAGGAGCTACTACAACCACTTGTCACCGTTTTACACAAGATCTTGAAAGTCATGTGCGCCAAGCTGATATTCTCGTTGTCGCCGTCGGCAAAGCTAATTTTATTCCTGGAAACTGGATAAAAGAAGGTGCAACTGTAATTGATGTCGGTATTAACCGTCTTGAGAATGGTAAGTTATGTGGCGATATAGAATTTGATGTAGCTTGTCAGCGTGCCAAACATATCACGCCAGTACCTGGCGGTGTCGGGCCAATGACTGTTGCAACCCTGATTGAAAACACGTTACTTGCCTGTGAACAATATCATTCAGCCTAAGTAAATATCGTTTGATAACGCGATGCTGTTATCAAACACAAAAAGCGAGTATATCAATACTCGCTTTTTTATTAACTTATGCTTTATTGTTGATAAGATCTGTATTCTCTACGCTAACTTTAACTTGTTTACCCAATAAGTTAATCAGCATAAATGATCGCTTCTCACCATCAGGTTCCTGATAAATTGCATCAAGACCTTTAAATTTACCTTGTTGTAAAATCAGTTTATCGCCTTGTTGCGGCAAAGATTCAAACATATGATCATGTGAGCCATTCTCTTCATTTAACATTAAATTATAGATAAGTTCTTCACTCACTATCTGTGGCATTGCCCCTTGACGAATAAAGTCTGCAACACCACGTGTTGAACGTACCGTGGTAAAACTTAATTTTTCAGGATCAAACGTCACAAAAACGTAACTTGGAAATAGTGGCTCATGACATTCACAACGTTTACCACGCACAATCTTTTCAACAACAACTTGCGGGTAATAACATTCAGCCCCTTGACGATCAAGATTGATCACTGCGCGTTCTTGTTCACTACGCTTACAATAAAGTAGATACCAATCTTTCATCATCAACCTCAATTAAATCTTAACTTTAATCAGTATATACATATCAACACTGATTTTCATCTTCCACCACAATAGCCCAACTTTGATTAACATTAGAATTATATTCTATAGTTATGAATCAAAGTAATATGATTGACCAATATCCCTCCGCTTAATTTGTAACATATATGAATATTCTCACATGGTGATATAACCAGCCAATATAATACGTAAAAACAATATAAAACCCTAAATATGAACAATCAAATAGTGTAAGATATAGATAATGGTAATGGAATTTGATTTTTCATAATTGATCGATATATATACAATTGCTTACTTATCATATGGTTATAATGTTTTATCATTGTTTATTAAATGTAAAAACTTGCAGTCAAATATATTGTGCTTTATAAACCTACATGAATGAGCAAACACACTAATTAAAATAAAATAGAGAATCTTATGAGTCATAATAGTAGTGGTACCCTTCTGGGCCACCCAAAAGGCTTGTTCCTTTTATTTGGAACAGAGCTATGGGAACGCTTTTCTTATTACGCGATGCGCGCCATCTTGGTTTTATATTTAACAGATAAAACCATTAACGGTGGTCTTGGCTGGACAACAGAAGAAGCACTTAACTTATACGGTATCTACACTGGCTTAGTTTATTTTACTCCTCTTATTGGTGGTTGGATTGCCGACAACATTTTAGGTCAACGTCGCTCAATTATTATTGGCGGTGTATTAATGGCCATTGGTCAATTTACACTTGCTTTACCTCATAGCGTGGTTGATCCCCATGCCGTTACTGCTTTCTACGTTGGTTTAGCCTTCCTTATTGTCGGTAATGGTTTATTTAAACCAAATATTTCAACCATGGTTGGTGATTTATACCCTGAAGGTGATAACCGTCGTGATGGTGCCTTTACGATTTTCTATATGGGTATTAATATCGGCTCACTACTAGCGGGTGTTATTGCTGGTACCGCATCTGCTGTTTACGGTTGGAAAGCAGGCTTCTTATGTGCTGGTGTTGGCATGTTGATGAGCCTATTAATTCAAGTTTTCTTTGCTCAACGTTACTTAGGCGATATCGGTACTGTACCTGCCGCGGTACGTGATGCTGAAAAAAATGCCAGTGGTAAAAAAGAGCCACTAACTAAAATTGAGCGCGATCGCTTAAAAGTAATTTTAGTAATGTGTACGTTTGTGATCGTATTCTGGGCAGGCTTTGAACAAGCTGGCGGCCTTATGAATATCTACTCACAAGAATATACCAACCGTATGATTGGCGATTTTGAAGTACCAGCAGCATGGTTCCAATCATTAAATCCATTCTTTATTATTATCTGCGCACCTATCTTAGCGGCACTTTGGGTTCGTATGGGTAAGAGTGAACCAAACTCACCAGTTAAATTTGCATTAGCTATGTTCTCTCTTGCACTAGGCTTTGCTTGTATGATCGGTGCAGCACTAGAGCAAAACGGTGATGTAACCGTTAAAACATCAATGATGTGGCTGGTTGGTGCATACTTCTTCCATACAATTGGTGAGCTATGTCTATCACCAATTGGTTTATCAATGGTAACTAAATTAGCACCACTACGTTTGGCATCCTTGATGATGGGCGCATGGTTTGGTGCTAATGCGATTGCAAACTACATTGCAGGTGTTGTCGGCGCAAGTATCGGTGAAGCAGGTCCATTAGCTATCTTCTCTGGTATTGCGATTACTGCCGTGATTGCGGGTGTGTTATTACTGTTATTCTCAAATAAACTGATTTCGTGGATGCATGGTGCTGAAGGCGCAGTGGATAATGACGATAATCAACCTAAGCCACAAACTGCGAATGCGTAGTGGCTATAGTGAATAATAGAAAATAAAAAAGGGATGCTGCGGCATCCCTTTTTAATTAAAAACAGTACTTAATTTAAGTTACCGTTTCAAAGTTAACACTAAAATTAGCATGTTGAATATCACTCAATGACAATCGACCACCGTTATCGGACATCGGTAAAATCACCAATGGATTATTACAAGCCTCATTACCTAGCCACTCACCAGCGACAATCGTGGCACACTGATCTCCTACCTTTAGGTGACCACCAATACCAGCTGCAATCAAATGAAGTTGCTTCTCTGCGAGATTAAATACCCCAAATAAACCTTTCACTGGCGTGGCATAACCTGAATACTTCAATCCTAATTCTATTTGCGACACTAAATGCTGCACACTGCTTAAATAATTACCTTGGCGACGCAAAAAATCATTAAAACACGCTCTGATTAATAATGCCGTTGCCGTACTATTTTCACCACCAGAGCTGGTATCAACCATATAAAATGCTAGTTGGCCATCAATCAGCCAAATATAATCAAAAATAACCGGTGACATCTCTGCTGATTGCAATGCTCGATAACTGAGTTTCCAACGTCCATAATGAGACTGAAGATTAGGCATTAACCCGATTAACAGCTCACGAGCGGCTTGAGGGTTATTCTTTAACTCTGAAATATGCCATTGTAACTCTTCTTCAACCAATCCAGCATCATCACCATCGACTAACCACCGCTGCGAAAAATCTTGTTGCTGTTGCTTGGCGCTATCTTGCATTTTAAGTACTGATTCAATGGCTGACTTAAGCGTCATGATGTTATCAATTGGCTTGATAAGAAAATCTTTAACCCCAAGTCGAAGTGCTTGAGCAACATCTGTCATATTGCCAGTACCGGAAATAACAATCACCGGAATCATTGGATACTGCAATGCAACCTCTTCAACAAACTCCATACCGGTCATGACTGGCATCGCCAAATCACACAGCAATAAATCTGGAATATTGTCTTTAAGAGCTTTTAATCCAATTAAGCCATCTTCCGCCTCTCTAACCAGACAACCTTGGCTCTTTAAAAAGCCAACAATCATAGTTCGAAACACAGGATCATCTTCTACGATAAGTATAGTTTTCCCTTTTAGCAAAAGTATCTCCTTTCTTATGACTACGTCTATGAGTGTATAAGCTAACATCAGCAATACCAACTTTGGTCCGCTAAAATTTGTGGTGACAACAAAAATCATGTCTGTGATATGGCTGAGCATGATGAAATAATTACACTGAATAACTATTTTTAGGCAATATCAACAAATATGTTCTATAAATATAACGGCTTCAAACTTCAATAAACTCCCATCCAAAGCGGCTTTCAATCAATTTGAATAAGGGGGTAACATATTTTTATTCAAAATACCCAACAAAAAGAGATAATTGTGACTCAATTTGTTATACAATTACCCATTATCAGTTTTCACAAATGACTTTGATATGAAACTTGACGATCTAAATTTATTCCGCATGGTTGTGGAAAATGGCAGTTATACTGCCGCATCACGAAAAACACAGGTACCCGTTGCGACTCTGACGCGTCGTATTCAAGCACTTGAAGAAGGTCTTAACATTCGCCTTTTGAATCGTCATGCTCGTAAACTATCACTGACTGAAGCAGGTCAGAAGTTTTACCATGATTGTGCCCCACTACTGCAGCAGTTGCTTGATACTACAGAGCACATCAGTGAAGAGTGTAAAGGCGCTGCAGGTAAATTACGTATTGCTGCACCAACGAATATTACTAAAGTAATGTTACAGCCGTTACTAAATGCATTTATGCAAGAACATCCAGCAATTAGCATTCAGCTGTACATGAGCAATGAACCTGATCAACTTGATCCAACTGACTGGGATGTAATGTTCCGCGTCGGTCCTCAACGTGATTCAACCCTTATTGCACGTCGTATTAATGAAGTAAAAGATATTTTGGTTGCAAGCCCTGACTATCTAAAGAAAAACCCAGAACCTAAGCATGCTCAAGATCTTCATGAACATACGCTTTTAAAAGGTAACCCACTTTTACGCTGGCGTTTAACTAACCAAAATGGCGAAACCGTTACTATTAACGAGCGCGCACGTTTTGAAGCAAGTGAACTTAATGTTATTCGCAAAGCATGCAGTGCTGGGCTTGGTATTACATTGATGCCTAACGTAATGTTAGAAAAATACATTGCAGCAGGAGATGTAGTACAAGTACTTAAAAACTGGTCAGCGAACCCACGTGACGTATATTTGATTTATAACCACCGTGATTACCAACCAGAAAAACTACGTCTATTTATTGATTTTGCAAGTCATTACTTTGACCTTGAAAAACACTAATTAGCATTAATACAAAAACAGAGAAAAATGCCGCCAAATTAATTAGGAGCGGCATTTTCATTTTATATCGCTACTACTTTTTTCATCAATAATATCTCTCATTGCAGTAACTAACCTAGAGTAACCCCACTCAAAAATACCGCTCGCTACTAACAAAAAAGCGACAGGTATAACCCTATCGCTTTAGTCGTTAATGAATCAGTTAAGGTAATTACATGCCTTCGTTATACAACTCAAGGTTAGCTAAATCTTGTTGTAATTCAGCCTGTAATTTTGAATCTTCATTACGTAGCGCATCAAGATAATCAAGGTATTGTTGATCAACATCACCGGTGACATAACTGCCATTAAACACTGAGGTTTCAAACAGTGTAATATCGGGATTACCTTCTGCAACCGCTGCCACTAAATCACTAAGATCTTGGAAAATAAGACCATCAGCACCAATTAACTGGCAAATTTCGTCTACTTCACGACCATGAGCAATTAATTCATTAGCGCTTGGCATATCAATACCATACACATTAGGGAAGCGAACTTCTGGCGCAGCAGAGGCTAGATACACCTTCTTTGCGCCGGCATCACGTGCCATTTCAATGATCTGCTCAGAGGTGGTACCACGAACAATAGAGTCATCAACTAACAGGACATTTTTACCTTTAAATTCTGAGCGAATCGCATTGAGCTTACGACGCACAGATTTACGACGCATCTGCTGGCCCGGCATGATAAAAGTACGACCAACATAACGGTTTTTCACAAAACCTTGGCGGTATGGCTTATTCAATGTACGAGCAATTTCAAGCGCACTATCACATGAGGTTTCAGGAATCGGGATCACCACATCAATATCAATATCAGCCCACTCACGCTTAATCTTTTCACCTAGCTTAGTGCCCATCGCTAAACGTGCACCGTATACTGAGACTTTATCAATAAATGAATCTGGACGAGCAAAATATACAAATTCAAACACACATGGATTTAACTGTGGGTTAGATGCACACTGCTGAGTATAAAGTTCACCCTCAAAGTTAATATATACCGCTTCACCTGGTGATACATCACGCATGAAGTCAAATCCAACCGCATCTAATGCGACAGATTCTGATGCTACCATATATTCAATTTTGCCGTTTTCTTCACGCTTACCTAAACATAATGGACGAATGCCATTAGGATCACGAAAAGCGATGAGTCCGTGACCAATCACCAAAGCCACGACTGCATAAGCACCTTTTACAACGTTATGCACTTCACTAACGGCTTTAAAGATATCGTTAGGGCAAATAGGGTAAGTTTGGCTGTGTGCTAATTGATTAGCCAGCACATTGAGTAGAATTTCTGAGTCTGAGGTGGTGTTTACATGACGCTTTGTTTGTTCAAACAAGGTTTCTCGAATATCAGCCGCATTGGTTAAATTACCATTGTGTGCTAAAGAAATACCATAAGGTGAGTTAACATAAAACGGCTGAGCTTCTGAAACACTAGAGCTGCCTGCCGTTGGGTAACGAACATGTCCGATACCCACATTACCCTGTAAGCGCTGCATATGTTTAGCTTCAAAAACATCACGCACTAAACCATTCGCTTTACGCAGACGGAAACGATTGCTTTCTAAGGTACAAATACCAGCAGCATCTTGGCCGCGATGCTGTAACACTGTTAGTGCATCATAGATAGACTGGTTTACCGGGGTTGAGCCCACGATTCCAACAATACCACACATTTCCTAAGTCCTCGTCCTGCATAAAATAACAGTCGCTAACACTACTATTAATAATAATAACGCTAGCAACCGCAGTTAATCTTGCACTATTTAATGCTATGTAAAAAACTAGAGCTCTCTTTGATGTATTCAAAGAACCATTCGATTACTGCACCAAATTGAGGTATCAATTCAGATTTTTTCCACCACTCTGAACTTGATAACCCCGTAAAGGTATCAATAAAGAACAATACCGCAGCAACAATAAGTACACCACGAACTGCACCAAAAACAACCCCTAAAACACGATCTGTACCAGACAAACCGGTCTTCTGCACTAATTGACCAATAACGTAGTTTACCACCGCGCCAACAATCAATGTCGCTATAAACAACACAGCAATTGCACTGCCGTTTCGCAACATCTTGTCATGGAAGTTGGTAAAATAAACTGCCAACTCGGTATAAAAATTACTCGCGATAAAAAACGCGGTAAACCAAATCACTAATGACAGTGCTTCTTTAACAAAACCACGGACCAAACTCACCATTGCTGAGAAGCAGATCACGCCCAGTATTACATAATCAATCCAGATCATTTTTGTTCTTGCTCGTTTTGTTGATGGGTATTCTAACAGAAAAATTGCTCACGCAAACGTTTACCTAGTGATTTATTGCATCAAATCGGTTCAATTTACCGTTTAAGCCAGTAATTTTTTTCAATTCTGCAATTTGTCCCGCGAGCTTCGCTTTTGATACATCAGGGCCAACAACAACCTTAACTAACTGGCCAGGTTTAGCATTACGTGGAATTAATTGGGCCTGATACCCGTTTAAGCGTAATTTCGCAACCAATCCATTAGCATTATCGAAATTACCAAAAGTACCCATTTTAATCACCCATGCTGAACTTGTTGTAGCTGATGCTGGTTTTTTAACAACAGGTTTTGGTACACTTGGTTTCACTGTTGGCTTAGCAACAACCGGTTTTACTGCTATTGGCTTTGGCTTCGCTGCCGTGTTAGTCGTTGCACTGTGATCATTTTCGATAGTAAACGTTTCATCATTAGTCGATGTTGACGCTTGCTGCGCTGTTGTTGCCGTTACTGGCTGTTTCGGTAACACAACATCTGCATTTTCTGGTTCAGGAATCGTTTTTGCTTCACTCTGCCCCCCCATTTTTGGTTGTAACGGAATACTCGCAAACTCTTCTTTATAATGCTCTTTCTTACCATCGAAAAAATCGGGTAGAAAAATCACCCCTATCGCAACCAAAATAATGGTTCCGATTAGTCGGTTTTGAAATTGACTTGCCACAATGACTCCTGTTGATATCTAAAACGAAAACTCGGCATGCACAATATGCTCTCTTTACGTTCTACAGCTTTAAATGTGAGGTTATTTGGCCAACAGTGTAAAACGAGCCAAACACGATTACCACATCGTCTGGGGCTGCTTGTGTTAAGGCTTGGTCAAAAGCCAACGCGGGGCTATCAAAACCTAAACAACCTGTCGGTAAATGCACCAAGATCTCTTCAGCAGCAGCTGCACGAGGGCCTTGCAGCGAAGCGGGATACCAATAATCCACGCTATCACGCAGGGTGGCAATCGTTGCCGCAATATCTTTATCATGCAACATCGCCACCACGGCATGGATATTTTTTTTGCTTTCTTGGACTTTGATTTTAGCCAGTTGGGTCGCAAAATATTGCGCAGAATGTGGGTTATGTGCGACATCCATAATAATTAATGGTTGCTCACTCACTCGTTGCATGCGTCCAGGTAAACGTGCATTACGCAAACCTTCGACTATATTTTCATCGCTAATATCTAAATCCGTCACAGACAATGCCATTAACGCCGTCGCAGCATTAGGCAAAGGCAAACTTGGTAATGGCAAATCGGTCAAAGAAAATGCACCAGCGTGCCAATGCCAACAATCCGCTTGTTGCTGGTAATCAAATTGATAGCCAACCTGATACAATTCAGCACCAATATCATCAGCATGTGCAGGTACAGTTGCTGGCGGGTGTGGCTGACCACAAATAGCAGGCTTACCACCACGGAAAATACCCGCCTTCTCATAGCCGATCACATCGATGTTATCACCTAACCAATCAACATGATCTATCGCTAGGCTAGTGATCACGCACACATCATGGTCAACAATATTGGTGGCATCTAAACGACCACCTAAACCGACTTCTAAAACCACCACATCAACCTGATGCTGTTTAAATAACGTCAGCGCCGCTAGCGTACCAAATTCAAATAAACTTAAGCTGGTGTCACCACGTGCAGTTTCTACGCTAGCAAATGCTTGACTGTGTTCACTATCAGCTAATTCTTGGTTGTTTATCCGTACTCGTTCGTTATAACGCACTAAGTGAGGAGAGCTATACACACCAACCTTATAACCAGCCGCTAACAAAATCGCTTCTAGCATGGCACAAGTTGAACCTTTGCCATTGGTTCCAGCAACAGTGATCACACAGGGTGCAGGCTTAATTAAATCTGCATTTTCTGCGACTTTTCGAACCCTATCGAGCCCAAGATCAATAGCACTAGTATGAAGTTGCTCTAGATATTTCAGCCATGTTGAAAGCGCGGCTGTCGCTTGCGGAGAGGTCAATCCTGACATTAAAAATCATTCACTTGTAGTAACGAACTGAATCATTAATTTACCATTGAATGGCTAATAACTTAATCATCGAGCACAATAAATTAGTGATTCGCTCTAGAAAACAAAAATGCCACGCTAATTGAGTTAATTAGGGTGGCATTTGTTATCATTAATTGCAGTGGTTACCAAGGGTAACAAGCACTCAATTAAAGACGCTATGATTAATCTTGCTGCTCTGGTGCTGACTGTGGCGCTACAGGCTTGCTATCAACAGAAACAACCAATGGTGATTGTTGGTTGGTCATTTTCGCCATTAGACCAGCAATACGCTGACGCATTTCACGACGATCAACAATCATGTCAATCGCACCGTGTTCAAGCAAGAACTCACTACGCTGGAAGCCTTCTGGCAGCTTTTCACGTACTGTTTGTTCAATAACACGCTGACCTGCAAAACCAATCAGTGCTTTAGGCTCACCAATATTAATATCACCTAACATAGCAAGTGATGCCGATACACCACCCATAGTTGGATCAGTTAATACAGAGAAGAACGGTAAACCTTTAGCTGATAAACGCTCTAAAGCAGCACTCGTTTTCGCCATTTGCATCAGTGACATTAATGCTTCTTGCATACGCGCACCACCACTGGCAGAAAAACATACCAATGGACAGTTATTTTCAATTGCAGCGTCAACTGCACGCACAAACTTAGCACCAACAACTGAACCCATTGAGCCGCCCATAAATGAGAACTCAAAAGCACAGGCAACAACAGGGAGACCTAATAACTCGCCACTCATAGCAACTAAAGCGTCTTTCTCGCCAGTTGCTTTTTGGGCTGCATATAAACGATCTTTATATTTCTTAGAATCACGGAATTTAAGCTTATCTTGTGGCTCAAGTTCCGGTGCGATTTCAACTTGCGTATCTGCATCAAGAAATGTTTCAAGACGACGACGCGCTTTCATACGCATGTGGTGGTCACATTTAGGACAAACTTCAAGATTGCGTTCGAGATCTGCGTGATACAATACCTGATCACAAGACGTACATTTCGTCCAGACACCTTCAGGAATAGATACTTTACGCGAAGATACGATGTTACTTTTAGTTAGAATCTTTTCAAGCCAGCTCATGAATGACCTTTCTTTTTTATTCTTCCGCCATAGACCGAAGAGACAAATTCATTAAATATTATTTAAGATTAAAACATAATCTTATTAATCTGTAGATAAAAAACTGGTATTACCTTTGTGAGTCATCATGGTATTTTTAAGTAAAAACACCACTACACGTCAAAAACAGTCAAATCGAGACTAATAAGCTGTCTATGTTTTCACCGTCTGTAAATAAATAACTTATAAAAATATTGGACCAAGCACTGAACGCGGTAAATTGTGCTCAGCAGGATAATCAACATCAACCAAATAAAGACCCGCAGATTTTGCTGTTGGACCTGCAACACGACGATCTTTTTGATCAAGTACCCATTTGATCCAATCTGGTTGTTTTTCACCTTTACCGACTTTAATCAGGCTACCCGCGATATTACGCACCATATGGTGAACAAAGGCATTGGCTTTAATATCAATCACCACAAAGTCACCTTTGCGCGTCACAGTTAAATGCTCAAGTCGACGCCATGGACTGCGAGATTGGCACTGGGTAGCACGAAATGAAGTATAGTCATGTTCACCAATTAAATGCTGAGCCGCCTCATGCATCTTTTGTTCATCAAGATGACCATGATAATGGCTAACACCATGCTGAAAAATAGCTGGACGCACAGCATGATTATAAATCACATAACGATAACGACGAGCAGTTGCTGAAAAACGCGCATGAAAATCATCACTAACTTCATGTGCCCAGCGCACAGCAATATCTTTTGGAAGATAGGCATTAACCCCCATCGTCCATGCTGCCATTTTACGCTCAATATCAACATCGAAGTGTACCACTTGTCCTGTACCATGCACCCCTGTATCGGTACGTCCAGCACAAAAAACAGCAATGGGTTGATTGGCAATATGTGATAGCGCTTTTTCTAAACGTTCTTGCACACTATCTACATCTACTTGACGTTGCCAACCACAATATTTAGCACCATCGTACTCGATACCTAACGCTATTCGCATAATCTCACTTCGACTTAATTTAGCATAAATACACAGGCGATATTGTTTAAGCGCCTGCTCAAAACAGAGGGGGAAGTATAGGGGATGGCGCCACAAAGGGGAAGAGCAGGGATTTCGAGGGGTAAGGAAGAGTAGTGGCGTGTTTCGAGATTATCAGTGTCGAGACTGCCTAATATCCGTGATCTACTCAAGGCGTGCTTGAGCCTTAAAGAAGCCAGTGGATACAAGGTAAAGCGAGGAAAAGCAGCGGCGTGTTTCGAGATTATTAGTGTCGAGACTGCCTAATATCCGTTATCTACTCAAGGCGTGCTTGAGCCCTAAAGAAGCCAGTAGATACAAGGTAAAGCGAGGAAAAGCAGCGGCGTGTTTCGAGATTATCAGTGTCAAGACTGCCTAATATCCGTGATCTACTCAAGGCGTGCTTGAGCCTTAAAGAAGCCAGTGGATACAAGGTAAAGCGAGGAAAAGCAGCGGCGTGTTTCGAGATTATTAGTGCCGAGACTGCCTAATATCCGTGATCTCGAAACTCACAGTCTCGCTACTCTAAATCTCGTCCCTGCTCTTCCTCCCCCCCTCAAACATAAAAAAAGCGACAGGCTCGCACCCATCGCTTTTTATCTCGAAACTCACAGTCTCGCTACTCGAAACCTCGTCCCTGCTCTTCCTCGCTCATCAAAACCTACTTCTTGAGCATAAACTTCTCAAGTAGTGCCTTGGCTTCAGCTTGGACTTCGCCCTCACCTTTTAGAGCAATATCTTGCAACAAGTCAATACCACCACTGATGTCATTCATTTCAAGATACGCTTTTGCTAAGTCCAACTGGCCAGCATACTCACCTGAACTATCAACATCAAATTGACGAATATTGGCAAACATATCAGGAAACTCAGTCAAACCCACATCAAGGTTTAATGGTTTTTCATCAGGATCTTCTTGTTGATAATTAGGATCATCAGCCAATAGTTCATCAATACTAATGTATTTCGACGTTGTAGCCGATTTAACATCAGCTTGACCAAAAGACGGTTGCTGAGACCAATCTTCACTAGCAAGTTCCGGCTCAGCCACTGCACGTTGCCACACTGCGGCTTCATCTTCTGCTAATACATCTTCATTATCAGCAATAGCACTGGCTGGTGTTGAGGCTAATAACTGCTCACGCTCATCACTATTAACACCCAACCCACCTTTAGGAGATACTGTTGTTGACAGTGAATCATCAAACAGTAGCGCATCCATATCTAAGCCTGCAGCATCAACTCGCTCTTGTTCAGCCTCTGGTGAGCGGTCAACAGTAGTAATACCAGGCGATGATGGTTGTGGTTTAAGACCTTGTTCAATGGCGTATTGCTCTAACTCATGCTGCTCTTCAAAAGATGCAAATAACGCTTCATCTTCATTAAACTCAGGCAAAGCCGTAACATCAATATTCTCAAACGCATATTCCAAATGACGAGCAGTATCAAATGGCGAGTAATCAGGTTCAACGTTAGCGCTAGCATTATCAACAGCAGCCTGACGTTGTTGTGCTGCTTGTGCCGCTTGTTGTAATTGACGTGCAACATTATCAATTGCAACTTGCTCATCAATTTCTGAACGATCATCAGTTTGCTCTAATGGCAATGCTTGCGGATCATCAAACGCAGAATTTTCATCAAACTCAGGTAAATCATCAAGACTTAATGGCGCATTGTGTACCGCATCAGCTGACGGTAAGTCTGACAATTGATCATCATAATCATCAAATGCTGCTTGCTCATCAAACTCAGGCAAATCATCAAGATTAAACGTTGGTGTATCTTGCTCAGCATCGATTAACTCATCTAATAACGCCGTGCTATTTTCATCGAGTTTAATATCTGACGTTGTCGCTAAGGTATCGCTATCATCAGCAAGTAATTCATCTAATAGCTCAGTACTATTTTCAGCAATCTCTATATCGCTTCCAAACGATTTATCGTCATCATCAGTAACTAAATCATCCAATAGCTCAGTGCTACCTTCAGCAAATAATGATTGCTCATCACTTGCCTCTTTATCTGTCGATGGCGTAGCGATATCTGGTAGATCATGATTAAACTGAGAAAACAATGCATCAAGTTCATCTTGAGAAACGGCTTTAGTACCGACTAATTCCGATTTAGAAACAGCTTCAGACTGCGACTCTTCATTGGTCGATGCTTGTGCTTGTTGCAAGATCTCATCTAATAATGCTTGGTCTGATAATGCTTTTTCGTCATCGTGATCGTGTTCTTCTGTGATAACTGATGTTGTTGTCGCGTCATCATGTTCAGATAAATCAAAATCAGCTTTATCTTCCTCGCTAAGCGATTGCTCCCACAACGCAGCTAATGCTTCATCTGAACTCGGTTCAGGCTTAGCATCAAGCTCATCAAGCGCGCGCTCCATGTCTTTAAGGCCAATAGCATCATCGTTAGTCACTGAAATAGTGCTAAGGTTAGAATCAAATGCCTGATCATCAAAATCTGCTGCAGCTAACGCCAGCGCCGATGACTGCTCACCCTTCGCTAACGATTGATCCTCTTGTTGATCTGCGGGTTGAGGATCAAGCTCTTTATCTAAGTTATTGCTGTGCTGCTTAGGTTCAATATCTGCAAATAAATCGTCATCAGCAAATAAATCATCAAGATCGTCATTATTATCAGTATCAGCTAAATCAATCGGTGGCACTACCGCTGAACTGGTGTCGTTATCGGTTATTGGTGCAGGTAACGATTGTGGTTGAGGCTCATTTTTCTTACGGCGGAACAGTAATAATGCTAATAACGCAGCAATTAAGCCGCCTGGTATAATACCCGCAGCAGCAAGTGCCCATGGATTATTAGTTAAACGCTCTAACCATGTTTTAGGAACTGGCTCTGGCGCTTGTTGTACCTGCTTTTGTTGCTCTAAAAACGACACCATTTGTTGACGAATACTGTCACTTTCCGTGACCTGATCTTTCAATGTCGCCATATCTTGTTGCATCGCAGATAACCGCAACCGCAATGCGTGATTACTTTCAACTAATGCTGCCATTTTTACATGATCAACATTCGCTACTGGCGCTACTGGTTTGGCTGGAATAATGGTTTGATCATCATTCTTAGGCCCATCAACGACCGCAGGCTGTTCAGTTTTGGTCGCCGCCGTTGGGATAACATCTGCCGCGTTGTTAGCATCAGTTTCAGCTTTGGTGTCTACAGTTGGCGTGACAGGCGTAACTGACTCTGGCTTTGGTGACAGTTTTATCACTCGTGGCTTGTTAGCAACTGCAGCTTGCTGCTCTGCTAAGCGTCTTTTTTCTAACTCAGTTGCGTACGGCGCACGTAATTGGTCTGCCGCTAATTTTCGGCTAACGGCACTAATACGTTGCTGCTGAATTTGCTCCATTGTTGGCAGTTTTAAATAGCTGCCTGGTAACAATGAATGAATATTATTATTTTCAAACGCATCTTGATTGAGACTGTAAATAGCACCAATAACTTTAAAGATAGACACATTTTTATTAGGTAAATGACGCGATGCAATGCCCCATAACGTTTCAGTTTCGTACGTTGGACCATAGCTACGCGCCATTAATGACGATGTTGAAAATTGTTTAGCAGGTACAGTTAACTTGCTCGAGTCAGAACCTTGATTCATCGTTGTATACGAGCTGTCTTCATTCGCTGGGCCTACTATACGTATCGTATTAGCATTCACTACCGGTAAGTAGGATGAAATAGTCACAAAGGCTACCGGCAGTACCATACGTTTAAGTATTTTTGGGATGTCAGACACTGTCTACATTCCTCTTTGGCAGAGATAAAGTTGCTCGAACTCGTTGTCATACAACGAATTCGAAATAATAGTTTGTTGATCATAGCGACTGCTATGAGCAAAACTTGAATAACAATATTCAATCATAATGTGGATGACATTATGTCAAGTTATCAGCAAAAGAAAAGCGAGCAACTAACGAAATAAAAAAGCGACCGGCTTTCACCCATCGCTTTGTTATTTTGTTAGCAAGTTCGATCGCACTATTGTGTTAACCAACATTAATAGCGCGATCTAAGCCTTACTTTTAATAAGGTTGATTATAAGTAGTCAGCAATCAACTTTTCTGCAATCTGAACACTGTTAGTTGCCGCGCCCTTACGAACGTTATCAGCCACAATCCACATATTTAGACCACATGGATGACTAATATCTTCACGAATACGTCCAACCATTACATGATCTTTACCAACAGCATCAGTTACTTGGGTTGGGTATTCATTTCCTGGGAAAACTTCAATACCATCAGTATTTTCAAGTAAGTTAATCGCATCTTCTAATACGATTGGCTGATGGGTTTCAACGTGTACTGCTTCGCCATGACCAAAGAATGAAGACACACGCACACAAGTTGGATTCACACGAATACTTGCATCGCCTAAAATCTTCTGTGTTTCCCACACCATTTTCATTTCTTCTTTGGTGTAGCCGTTATCCATAAATTCATCAATATGAGGAATACAGTTGAACGCAATTTGCTTATCGTAGGCTTTGGTTTCAATTGGCAAACCGTTAAGCAACTTCGCAGTTTGTCCTGCTAGTTCATCAATACCTTTACGACCAGAACCTGATACTGACTGGTAAGTCGCCACGTTAATACGATCGATACCATAAGCATCTTGAATCGGCTTTAACGCAACTAACATTTGAATTGTTGAGCAGTTCGGGTTAGCGATAATGTTACGGTTACGGTAATCTGCAATCGCTTCTGGGTTCACTTCTGGAATAACCAACGGTACATCATATTCGTAACGGAATTCAGAGGTGTTATCAATAACCACCACACCTTGCTCAGCGGCAATCGGTGCCCAATGGCGTGATGCTTCAGCACCTGCAGAGAACAAGGCAATTTGCACTTGGCTCCAATCGAAATCTTCTACATTACGAACACGGGTTGATTTACCTTTAAAACGTAACGCTTTACCTGCGCTACGATCACTTGCCAGCAAGTAAAGATTGCGAACAGGAAAATTGCGTGCTTCTAGCACTTCGACCATAGCTTCGCCTACAGCGCCTGTTGCGCCAAGTATTGCGATATCATATTCCTGACTCATTGAGTGACCTCTACTACTGTAAAACCTAATTTAGCCAGCGACTCTACCGCAAACTCGGCCTTCGCCGCTACTGTAATCGCACTATATTCACGTCGATCCCAGTAATTTTTACGCATTAAATCAAAAGCGGTAGCCATTTTGCTGTTATCGTCGCCAGCAGCTAGCATTTCACGACGGAAAATACCGTCATCTTTACGTACATCATAAACTAATTGGATCAAGCTAAATAAGGTTGCTTCATCCCATTTTCGACTTAATTGCACTTGTGGTACAGGTGCAATAGGTAACAAATCACTTGCCTGAGCATGGTGTTCGTTATTTAAAAACTGACAAAAACTGTTAAACACCATTGTGGTGCCACGTGCTTTACCTTCAAGTCCATAACCAGCAACATGCGGTGTCGCAAAGGCTAATAATGGTAACAATTCTAAATCCACCAGCGGTTCTTGTTCAAACACGTCTAACACTGCGGTTAATGCTTTACCACTGCCATCAGTTGCCGCTTGTAAGGCTTGTTTTAATGCTTGATTATCCACTACAGGACCACGAGCAGCATTAATTAAAATCGCATTGGGCTTCATTGCCGCTAAAAATGCTGCATCCACTAAATGATGAGTAGGATGAGCGCCAGTGCGTGTTATCGGGGTATGGGTGGTGATCACATCACATTCCGCCAACAGCGTTGCCAACGAATGAAACTCACGCTCATCACCTTCAGCTTGTTTTAAGGGATCGTTTAATAAATACCGAATACCCAGCGCATCTAAACATTTCGCTAAATAGGTGCCAACATTACCCGCACCAATAATACCCACGGTGCGATCAAAAATAGAAAAATCCTGCTGTTGGCCAAGCACCATCAAACTACTTAATACATATTCTGCCACACCCACTTTGTTACAACCGGGCGCTGCAGTAAAGGTGATCCCTTTAGCGACTAATAAATCCTGATCAACATGATCCTGCCCTGCGGTTGCAGTACCAACAAATTTCAGTTTATCGGCTTTAGCTATTAGATCGGCATTCACTTTGGTTACAGAACGGATCATCAAAGCATCAATGCCGACTAAATCATCAGCAGTTAATGTACGTCCTGGTTTGGCAATAACCTCACCTAATTGGCTAAATAATTCCTGAGCATAAGGCATGTTTTCATCGATAAGGATTTTCATATACGTCCTGTAGAGAGAATAAGTAAAGAAAGGCGCGTGCGTGGTTATTATATAGGAGAGAGGGACTAGGGAAAAGCAGGGGCGAGGAAAGGCAGTAGCGAGTGGCGAGACGATTGGTGCCGGGACAGCTCAATATCCGTCATCTGAAAGTTGAGGTACGAAACTATCCGTGATCTACTCAAAGCGTGCTTGAGCCTTAAAGAAGCCAGTGATTCAATAACTCCACGACGCGCGGTTAGTAGATTCCCTATCTCGTTCGTAACCTCACTGTAGGGAATGACGGGGTTGGGGCTGGATTTGGTACTCGCTTTTATCTCGATACTCGCAGACTCAAAATCTCGTTACTCGAAACAAAGTAAGAACGAGGAAATAATAATTGGCTAGCATATAAACGCTTTTGTAGTAACCATATTATGCTAGTTGTGCGTGATTAACCTCATGTTTATTCATTTTACCAATGAATTTAGTTATACAAATAGAGCTATATCCTGTTTTTCTTGGTCTTTTACGCTTAGTGTGCCTAGCTCACTCTTTACTAAATGGACAATTTATATGCAAAAGACAGCGGTTGCAGTCAATTCAAATAAGACCAAATGGGCCTATCAAGATTTTACCTGGGCACTATCCCTGTTTGGTACAGCTGTTGGGGCTGGCATTCTTTTTTTACCAATAACAGCGGGCGCAGGTGGTTTTTGGCCATTAGTTATTTTAGCTTTAATTGCCTTTCCGATGACGTGGTTTGCGCATAAAAGTTTAGCTCGTTTTGTCTTATCTTCATCAAAAAAAGATGCTGATATCACCGATGCTGTTGCAGAGCACTTTGGAAAAAAAGGAACGAACATAATCACTGTTGCTTATTTCTTTGCTATTTTCCCGATTGTTCTCATTTACGGTGTCGGCATTACTAATACTGTTGATTCATTTATGATCCATCAATTAGGAATGGCATCGATTCCACGCTGGTTACTATCCGGCGTACTGATTGGATTAATGACTGCGAGTGTTGTTTTTGGCAAAGAGCTAATGCTAAAAGTGACGTCGGTTTTGGTTTATCCATTGGTTTTTATTCTATTAGTGCTTTCTATCTACCTAATTCCAGACTGGAATATGTCAATGGTCCACACCCAAACTGATTGGTCATCAATGCCACTTGTGATTTGGTTAGCGATTCCAATTATTGTGTTCTCGTTTAACCACAGTCCAATTATCAGTCAGTTTTCAAAAGAACAACGTCGTGTATACGGTGACGATGCAGTAAAGAAAACCGACATGATCACTGGCGGCGCTGCAATGATGCTGATGGTGTTTGTGATGTTCTTTGTGTTCTCGGTAGTATTATCTATGACGCCAGCACAGTTAAGCATGGCAAAATCAGAAAATATTTCAGTGCTGTCTTACTTAGCTAACATCAAATCTTCACCCATCATTTCATACTTAGGTCCAATCATTGCGCTAGCTGCGATCACCTCAAGCTACTTCGGCCATTTTTTAGGTGCTCATGAAGGCCTAACTGGGTTAATCAAGTCTCGTTCAACCATGCCCATTAAAAAGATCGAAAAGCTATCTCTGGCTTTCATCGTGATTGTTACTTGGATTGTCGCAATTATTAACCCTAGCATTCTAGATATGATTGAAAGTGTTGGTTCTCCAATGATTGCCGCGATTTTGTTCTTATTGCCAGTATTTGCAATGCGGTGTGTGCCTGCGATGGCGAAATATAAAACATCGCCGATTGCACAAGTATTTACTGCTATATGTGGTATTGCTGCAATTACATCTGTTATTTACGGTACGTTTTTTTCTTAGGGGAAATAGGAGCGAGGAACAGCAGTGGCGAGTAGCGGGATTATTAGTGTCGAGACTGCCCAATATTCGTCATTTCGGAAGTTGAGGTACGAAACTATCCGTGATCTATTTAACGCGTGCTTGAGCCTTAAAGAAACCAGTGGATTCAATCACTCTACGACGCGCGGTTAGTAGATTCCCTATCGCCCTCGCGGGCATTCACTGTAGGGAATGACGGGGTTGGGGCTTGAGCTTACAAAGAAGCCAGTAGATTCAATCACTCTACAACACGCGGATAGTAGATTCCCTATCGCCCTCGCGGGCATTCACTGTAGGGAATGACGGGGGATGAGGCATTCACTTTAGAAAACAACAGGGTTTAGATACAAAAAAAGCGATAGGCTCTCACCTATCGCTTTTTATTATGCTGTGAACTCAGACACGAAATCTCGTTACTTGAAACCTCGCCGCTGCTGTTCTTACGCTTCGTATTTCTTAATTACTAGCGTTGCGTTAGTACCACCAAAACCAAAGCTGTTAGACATAACAGTCTTCAATTCAACATCGCGCTTTTCAGTCACGATATCAAGGCCTTTCGCTGCTTCATCTAGATTATCGATGTTGATGCTTGGCGCAACAAAACCGTGCTCTAGCATTAGCGTTGAGTAAATTGCTTCGTGAACACCAGCCGCACCTAGAGAGTGACCAGTCATCGCTTTAGTTGCAGAGATTGCTGGGCAGTTTTCGCTAAATAGTTCTTGAATAGCGCCAAGCTCTTTCACATCACCTACAGGTGTTGAAGTACCGTGAGTGTTGATGTAGTCAACAGGAGCATCAAGATCTTTCATTGCCATCTTCATACAACGAACAGCACCTTCACCTGATGGCGCTACCATGTCGTAGCCGTCAGATGTTGCACCATAACCTACAATTTCACCGTAGATTTTTGCGCCACGTGCAAGAGCGTGCTCAAGTTCTTCAACTACAACCATGCCGCCGCCACCTGAGATAACGAAACCGTCACGATCAGCATCATATGTACGTGATGCTTTTGATGGATCATCGTTGTACTTAGTCGACAACGCGCCCATCGCATCAAACATCATTGTTAGTGACCAATCAAGCTCTTCACCGCCACCAGCAAAGACAACATCTTGCTTGCCTAGTTGAATAAGTTCAACCGCGTGACCGATACAGTGTGCTGATGTTGCACATGCAGAACTCATGGTGTAGTTAACACCGCGAATTTTAAAAGGTGTTGCCAAACATGCAGAAACAGTTGAAGACATAGTACGTGGAACCATGTAAGGACCAACACGCTTCACGCCTTTCTCACGCAGTGTATCTACTGCATGGTACTGGTTGTATGATGATGCACCACCTGAACCTGCAACTAAACCTGTACGCTCATTTGATACTTGGTCTTCTGCTAGGCCAGAGTCAGCAACCGCTTGTTCCATTGATAGGTAAGCGAACGCAGCGGCATCACCCATGAAACGCATTTTCTTACGATCAATGTGCTCAGAAGGTGTGATTTTTAGATCACCCCATACATTTGAACGCAATTTCATTTCTGCAAACTGCTCAGAGTAAGTAATACCTGATTTGCCTGTTTTTAGGGATTCCAGTACTTCAGCAACGTTGTTACCGATACTAGATACAATACCCATGCCTGTAATTACGGCTCGTTTCATGATGAATTCCTACTGATATTAATGGAAATACCTACCCATTTTATAGAACAACCACGGCTCTATTTCAATGGCTAGAATACGTCCCAAACGGCTTTAAAATCTGCGCTCACATCCACTCTTCGTTTGCTATAGCGAACGAAAACACGCGATATTAAAGATGTTTGGGCCGAGATAATTCACTAATTTAACTCTTTTATTAAGAAAAAAACAAAAAAGTTACCGATTATTTAGTACGAGAACTATAACGGCTTTGCTCCTGAAAAGTGGTCAGCTTTCCTGTATTTCAGGTACAATCGAGTCAAAATTGCTATTCAATCGCATTCAAAGCCCATAATTGATGCATTTTCATGCATAAAGTGATGCTAAAATGCTCAGCTGCTAAACAAGAGGTTCATGTTGTCTCGTCCTACTTCTACAACGCCTGCACTACGGATCAAAAATGCCATCCTTGATTGGAACAATACTGGCTGTCCAATATTTAATCAGTTAGCGTCATCAAATGATCATGGGCTTGAACAAATGCGCGATGCCTTTATCCACCAACATGGTTTACCACAACGGTGGCAGGATTTTGACCGCCGTCGATTTGTAGTAGCTGAAACCAGTTTTGGCACTGGGGCTAACTTTTTAGCACTATGGCAAGCATTTAACGCTTTTCGTGAACAGCACCCAGAGGCAACAACGCAAGAACTGCACTATATTAGTTTTGAAAAAACACCACTGACCAAACATGATCTGATTAAAGCCCAGCTTATATGGCCAGAACTAGCTGATCTCGCAGAGCAGCTACAAGCGTATTATCCTCCTGCCGTTGCTGATTGTCATCGAATTGTGCTTGAGAATGGCCGCATCACCCTTGATTTATGGTTTGGCGATATTAACCAATCCATGCCTCAACTATGGGTAGGTAATGAAGGCCTTGTCGATGCATGGTTGCTAGATGATGTAGCACCTCAACCTCAGATTGAGAACTGGAACCAGCCGTTATTTAACAACATGGCTAAGATGGCACGCGCTCAATGCAGTGTTAGCGCTGTGACAGCAACAACGACAAATTTGGTGCGCACAGGCTTAACAGAGGCTGGTTTTCGTCTCAACAATACGTCAGCGTTAAACGATCATCATCATATTACCCTAGCGACAATCACTCCTTCGCTTTCGCATGCTAACTTTAAGCCGTGGTTTGCCCGCAGTTCACAACAAGCATCACTGCCAAGCGATATTGCGATTATCGGTGGTGGTGTTGCATCAGCGACTACCGCATTAGCCTTAATTCGTCGCGGTCAGTCGGTAACCTTATATTGTGCTGATAGCGAGTTAGCCCAAGGCGCATCGGGCAATCGTCAAGGTGCAGTATATCCACTGCTCAATGGTAAACACGATCCGCTATCACGCTTTTTTGCGCCGGGATTTATTTATGCGCGTCAGTTTGTTGAACAAGCCGCTCAGCAATGTCAGTTTGATCATGATTGGTGTGGCGTAACCCAATTAGCATGGGATGAAAACGGTAAAAACCTGACTGATGCTGAAAAACAACTCGCGCTTGCAACCCAAGATAAAAAGCTCGGTCGTCAAACCAAAAAGTTAGACTGCATGTTAAGCGGTGGTTTTCCAGAAGAGTTAGTCCGTGAATTAGACATTGAACAAACCCGCGCGATCACTGGTGTCGAAACTGATTGCCGCAGTGTTAATTACCCGTTAGGTGGTTGGTTATGCCCACAGCAATTAACCCAAGCATTAATTGAATCAATGCAGCAAACAGGCAAATTAACCTTACATCTTAATTGTGATGTCACTGCGCTTGAACAACAAAAGACACCCACCAATGATCCGCAATGGCAATTAACGTTTGCCGATGGCAGCACTACAACTCACACCACAGTTGTGGTTGCCAGTGGTCACCGTTTTAATCAATACCCACAAACCGCCCCCATTCCAACCTCATCAGTACGAGGTCAAGTCAGCCACGTACCAACCAATGAGACCTTGGCACAACTTAACACGGTATTATGTTATGACGGCTATTTAACCCCAGTAAACACCAACACTCATAGCCATTGTATTGGGGCTAGTTACGCCCGTCGTAGTTGTGATTTAACTTATAGTGATGTCGATCAACAACAAAACAAGCAACGCTTATTAGATAGCGTTCCGGCAACGATTTCATGGGTCGATGCCATTAATGTTGACCAGTTTGATCCTCAGCAACGAGCACGTGTTGGAGTCCGTTGTGCCAGCCGTGATCATTTACCGTTTGTGGGTAATGTTTGCCGTTATGATGATTTGATTAAGCAATATCAGGATCTCAAAGATAACCAGCTTTACGCTCAAAATGTGCCGGTATACCAAAACTTATTTACTATTGTTGGCTTAGGCTCACGAGGGTTAAGTTCAGCACCACTATTAGGTGAATTACTGGCCTCACAGATTTGTGGTGATCCACTGCCCCTGCCGCATACAGTGCTTGACGCCCTTCACCCAGGCAGAATGTGGGTACGAAAATTAGTACGCGGTAAAGAGGTGAAGGTTTGAGGTTGCGAGGGTTTTAGAGGCGAGTGCCGAGACAGCCCAATATCCGTCATCTCGGAAGTTGAGGCACGAAACTATCCGTGATCTACTCAAGGCGTGATTGAGCCTTAAAGAAGCCAGTGAATTCAATAATTCTACAACACGCGGATGGTAGATTCCCTATCTCGTTCGTAACCTCACTGTAGGGAATGACGGGGGTTAGGCTTGGCACTCACTGTAGACATTATGGAGTGAGGCTTGCCACTCACTCAGCCCAATATCCGTCATCTCGGAAGTTGAGGCACGAAACTATCCGTGATCTACTCAAGCCGTGATCGAGCCTTAAAGAAGCCAGTGAATTCAATAACTCTACAACGCGCGGACAGTAGATTCCCTATCTCGTTCGTAACCTCACTGTAGGGAATGACGGGGGTTGGGTTTGGCACTCACTCTGCCCAATATCCGTCATCTCGGAAGTTGAGGCACGAAACTATCCGTGATCTACTCAAGGCGTGATCGAGCCTTAAAGAAGCCAGTGAATTCAATAACTCTACAACGCGCAGGCAGTAGATTCCCTATCTCGTTCGTAACCTCACTGTAGGGAATGACGGAGTTGGGGCTTGGCACTCACTCTGCCCAATATCCGTCATCTCGGAAGTTGAGGCACGAAACTATCCGTGATCTACTCAAGGCATGATCGAGCTTAAAAGAAGCCAGTGAATTCAATAACTCTACAACGCGCAGGCAGTAGATTCCCTATCTCGTTCGTAACCTCACTGTAGGGAATGACGGGGTTGGAGCTTGGCACTCACTCTGCCCAATATCCGTCATCTCGGAAGTTGAGGCACGAAACTATCCGTGATCTACTCAAAGCGTGATCGAGCTTAAAAGAAGCCAATGAATTCAATAACTCTACAACGCGCAGGCAGTAGATTCCCTATCTCGTTCGTAACCTCACTGTAGACATTATGGAGTGAGGCTTGGCACTCACTCAGCCCAATATCCGTCATCTCGGAAGTTGAGACACGAAACTATCCGTGATCTACTCAAGGCGTGATCGAGCCTTAAAGAAGCCAGTGAATTCAATAACTCTACAACGCGCGGACAGTAGATTCCCTATCTCGTTCGTAACCTCACTGTAGGGAATGACGGGGGTTAGGCTTGGCACTCACTCAGCCCAATATCCGTCATCTCGGAAGTTGAGGCACGAAACTATCCGTGATCTACTCAAGGCGTGATCGAGCTTAAAAGAAGCCAGTGAATTCAATAACTCTACAACACGCGGAGAGTAGATTCCCTATCTCGTTCGTAACCTCACTGTAGGGAATGACGGGGTTAGGGCTTGAGCCTTAAAGAAGCCAATGAATTCAATAACTCCACAACGCGCGGACAGTAGATTCCCTATCTCGTTCGTAACCTCACTGTAGGGAATGACGGGAGTTGGGTTTGGCACTCACTGTAGGGAATAACGGAGGGTTGGAGCTCCCCTCACCTCCTCATTCACTTGCAGCAATAATCACTGTTGCCTCAGGCTTAACCTTCCTCAGTTCTACTGCTAATGCGGTTTGCGCTTTAAGATCACCATGTACGACTTTGATTACCTTAGGGCCTTGCTCAATATCAGCCACAAAACTAACCAAATCAGATTGCGCAGCATGGGCGGAATAGCCTGATAATTGGTGGATGTGCGCCATAACATCAATCACTTTATTATCAATTTTAATGACCCTATCGCCATCAACTAAAGCGCGTCCGGTTGTGCCTTGCGCTTGATAACCTGCAAAAATTATATCAGTGCGTTTATCGGCTAATAACGCTTTTAAATAATTAACTACTCGACCACCAGAGCACATACCGCTAGCGGCAACAATGATGGCTGGCTCACCAGAATGCTGGAGCCTATTAACTAATTCTATATGCTCAGCATGGCTATCAATGGTAATACACTGCTCAAACGCTAATGGATGCCTGCCCATATAACGCCGCTGTTTCGCTTCTTTAGCCCATAACTCATGAAAATAGCGGTATTGCTCAGTCACCTTTTGTGCCAGTGGCGAGTCTAAAATTACTGGTAAACTTTTCCACACTCGCTTCTTAGTTTCAGTTTCATTAGGATCGATATCAATTTGAGCAATAATATTTTCTAAATCAAATAAAATCTCTTGTGTACGGCCGACACTAAAAGCGGGAATCACAATCGCGCCACCATCTTGTAATGAGCGTTCAATGATCTGTTTTAATAGTTGCTGGCGATGCTCAAGTTGATGATGCGGTTTATCACCATAAGTGCTTTCAATCACTAATGTATGGGCGGTAGTAGGCGCGATGGGATCGGTTAATAACGGGGTATTTTTCGGCCCCAGATCGCCACTAAAAACCACAATCTCATTGGTCGGCAATTTAATTTCAATATAGGCTGAGCCCAAAATATGCCCAGCAGGTCGAAAACGGATCTTAACTAACTCTCCTGTTGGTAACACTATTTGTGCCCAACAATCATAAGGCACCGGACGAATACGCTGATGTATTAATGCTAACGCTTTTTCGCACTGTTTTTTATTAAGCCCTAACTGCAGTTTAAGTCCATCTTCTAGCATTAATGGCACTAAAGCCGCGGTGGCTTCTGTGGCATAAATAGGACCTGCAAAACCTGCAGCAAGCAACCATGGCAAACGTCCGATATGATCTATATGGCTATGAGTCAGTAATAATGCAGCGATATTATTAATATCAAATTCAATATCTAACGTCTCACGGGCTTCTGTTCCCTGAAATAAACCACAATCTATCAATAAGCTATTATCACCAATAACAAGCTCATGACATGATCCCGTTACTCCTGTTTTTGCGCCATGATGAACAATATTCACTGCAATCTCTCCGTTGCTAATAACAATAAGCGACTCATGATGACAGCGCATATCTATTGTTAGAAATGTTATCAGGTAGAACTAGGAGGCATTCGCCCTTACCATGTTAATGTAATGTAACAAATACAGCGTAACTATCATTGGATCACAAAAAGCCACTCTCATATATACAATTAAGCACACATAAAATTAAATGGTCGTTAAACGATAAATCGAGAGAGTAAAATTTATGTATCCGATCATTATTGCTATTCATGGTAGAGGAAATAAACTCCCCACCACAACGTTAAGTCAGCAGTGGCAACAAGCACTTAAGCATGGCTTACAACGCTACAATCAATCTCAGTTACACCCACAAATTGATTTTAAAATGGCTTATTACGCCGATCATTATTATCAACAGCCATTAGTGTTATCAGCCACTCCCACAACTCTAACTCCACAAATCCATGCGATTAAACATTTATCGTTCAGTAACCCACCCCATCACAATAATTTGCTAACCACCAACGCTTCACACTGGACAGCCAACGTCGCTGAATGGATAGAAGATAAGTTAAGTGTGTTCTCTTTTATTTCTAAACCATTTTTAAAATCACTGCTGCCTGATATTCATCACTACTTTCACGATTCCAAGTATCAAAAAGCGGTCGAGCAACCGCTGATAAAACTGCTCAATCAATATCAACATCGGCCGATTATTCTGCTTAGTCACTCAATGGGCACGGTGATTGCCTATAACGTTCTCCATCAACTCAGTCGCCAAACAACACCACCACAAATTAGTACTTGGTTTACCTTTGGCTCGCCGCTTGGACTCACAAGCGTTAAAGGCTTTCTGCCCCAAATTACGCAACAACCCAGCGTGAAAAGGTTAGCCACACCCGATTGCGTTACCGAACAATGGATCAATGTCAGTGATAAGCGCGATATTGTATGTATTGATCATGACTTAAGTGATGATTACCTTGCCAACCGCCATCAAATAAAGCCGCAAGATTGTTATATCACCAATGAATATCCCGGCAATGCTCATAAATCTTATGGTTATCTGTGGAGCCATGTTATTGCGAAATACGGTATTCCCAAGGTGACCTTATGAAGGCATTAATTTTATTAGATCCCGGCCATGGCGGTATTATTAACAATGTTTATCAAACTGCTGGAAAACGTTCGCCATTATGGTCCAACGGCCAGCAATTATTTGAAGGGGAATTTAATCGTGCTATCACTCAAGGTATTAGCCAAGCACTAACCTTATATGGCATTGATAATAAAATTATCGTACCGGAGTTAGAAGATATTAGCTTGCGTTCACGGGTTGATCGGGCTAATTTTTTAGCCCAGCAATATCCGCATCACTGTTGTTTATTAATTTCAATACATGCCAATGCCGGTGGTGGTAAAGGGGTTGAAATTTTTACCAGCCGCGGCCAAACCGAAAGTGATATTGTTGCCGATCACCTTGCTCATGCTTTTACTCAAGTATTTCCTAATAAACCCCTGCGTAGTGATTATCGTGATGGTGACAGCGATAAAGAACGCGGCTTTTATATGCTCAGAAAAACCACCATGGCTGCGGTATTAACTGAAAACTTCTTTATGGATAATGAAATCGAATGCTGCTTGATATTGATGTCGCCTAAAGGCCGCAAAAAAATCATTGATTATCATGTGCAAGGAATTTTGGCGTGGGTGGAGGGAGAATAAGAGCAGAGGTTTCGAGTAGCGAGAAAATAAAGGACGAGGAAAAGCTGAAAACGAGTAGCGAGTAGCGAGGAAGATCGGTATCAAGAAAAAAGCATCATCTATTGTGACGCTTTTTTCTTGATACGTTTTATTATGGCTCTAATTGAGCAAATAATTACGCTTCGTGCACGGTATGAATACCAAACAAGCGTTTAACGACAGCGGTAATACGCCAAATATGATTAATCATCATAAAGTAACCGCCAAACATCGCCAAGAAAGCAATAAACATGGTTGATTCTTTAATACCCACCATTTCAGACCAAATACCAATCGCAGCACAATTTATCGCTAATAAACAAATCACCACTAATGTCATTCGTGACGACAAACCAATACGCTGACAGATATGGTGTAAATGTTCACGATCAGGCTTAAACGGCGACTGACCTTTACGAACACGACGGATCATAATTGTTGCCATATCCATTAATGGGATCGCAATCAACCACAATGCGGTTACCGGTTTAAACGCCACAATATCAGCTTCTTGTGTGCCACGAACCAACAGCCATACCACAGTAAAGCCGATAAACACACTGCCTGCATCGCCCATAAAGACTTTAAAGCGACGTCCAAACGGTAAACCTAGGTTAAGCATAATATACGGCAGCATAGCCGCGACTAATAAACCACAAAATAAGGCTAATTCGTGATTACCATTTAAGTAAAACACATACCCCATAGCGGTAAATGTCACCGAGGCGAGTCCTCCCAGTAAACCATCAATACCATCAACCATATTAAACGCATTGATAGCACCAATAAACGCCACCACAGTGACGACACCACCGATAAAAGGTGATAGCTGCAATGTTTCACTGCCCATTAAGTAACCGAGGTTATCTAATGAATGGCCACCAACACTGATGATCGCCAACGCAATTCCAGCTTGAACCACTAAGCGGATCTTAAAACTAATGTCGAGGTAATCATCAATCACCCCAACTGCTAATAAAATAAAACCACAGCCGAGATATAACAAAAGGGTTAAATCAACAGGTAAAAACAATAACGCGGCAATAGCAAAAGCAAAAAAGACCGAGATACCGCCTACTAGTGGTATCACGCCCTGATGGTGTTTTCGAGCATTGGGCTTATCAACCAAGCCAACTTTTTTTGCGACCTTGCGCATCATAAATAAGCTTATAAATGACAGCACAAATACAACGATATATGAGTATTCCATAATTAAATATGTACCTGTAATCCAAAGAATAGTTCGTTATCAATCACAACCAGAATATTCATCACAATGATATTCTGATAATTAACCTTCAAACGAAACCTACAGCCACAATATTACAAAGCAATTAATTGCTAAAGGAATAAACACCCAAAACAAAACAAACCAGAATATTTAAGATAAATTAATCATAATAAATAATAAACCCACGCAAAAAAAACCAACAATAACATTAATATCAGTCACTTAAGAACACACAGCACAGCAAAAAAACAACAATATATAAAACAGTTAAATAACAGAATATATATTCACAAAACCAATAGCATCACTAAAAGATATCTATTCAATAGATCAATAAAATACTTGTATATATTCGTCAGCAATAACATCAAATACAACCATAAAAAAACAATAAAAAAAGCCACAACCATTCATAATGAATATTAGTTGTGGCTTAATTATTATATATTTGAGTACAAAGCTAATTATTATTTTGCTTTTACAATTGAAAAAATCTAAACATAGCGATTATTTTTTGATTTTAAGCGACTCGGTTGTGTAATCATATTCACCAAGACGATCTTCACGACGCATTTGCTTTGCCAGCTTATCGTACTCATCAAGCTTACTTAACCACGCCTTAAACTTCTTCAATAGTTGCATACTATTTCACTCTTAAATATATAAATATGTTGAACAGTTCCCCCTGTTCTATTTAATAAGTATATGCAGAGCATTAGCTGCAATCCATCAAAAGAATACATTTTAAGTATAACTGTGATGTAAAACATAAACCTAAAAGATATATAACAAAAAGCAAATGGTTTAAATAAGTTATTTTTATATTAAGCGTTTTAACGCTTAGATTATGAGTCAAAAAAGGGACGGGGAAAGAGTTTTGAGAAGCCTCCCGTTATTCCCTACAGCGAGGTTACGAGGGCAATAGGGAATCTACTACCCACGCGTCGTAAAGTTATTGTTTTCAATGGCTTCTTTGTGGCTCAAGCACCAACCTCCGTCATTCCCTACAGTGAATGCCCGCGAGGGCGATAGGGAATCTACTACCCACGCGTCGTAAAGTTATTGAGTTCACTGGCTTCTTTAAAGCTCAAGCACCAACCCCCCGTCATTCCCTACCGTGAATGCCCGCGAGGGCGATAGGGAATCTACTGCCCACACGCCGTAGAATTATTGAGTTCACTGGCTTCTTTGAAGCTCAAGCACCAAACCACTCCGTCATTCCCTACAGTGAATGCCCGCGAGGGCGATAGGGAATCTATTACCCACACGTCGTAGAATTATTGAGTTCACTCAAGCACGCGTTGAGTAGATCACGGATAGCTCGTACCTCACTTCCGAGATGACGAATATTAGGCTAAGTGAGTACCAAACCTCAGACATAAAAAAAGCGATAGACTCTCATCTATCGCTTTTTTCTCGAAACTCGCAAACTAGCCCCTGCTCTTCCTTTAAAACCTATGCACTACTGCCCCATACCAAACACTACCGTTTTAACAGTAAGCAAAATAACCTTAATATCTAACATCAAGCTTTGGTGTTTAATGTAATAAATATCGTACTTATGCTTCCATACCGCATCTTCAACCGACGCACCATAAGCATATTTCACTTGCGCTAATCCTGTTACACCAGGCTTAATTGCATGACGAAAACGGTAATAAGGAATGGTCTTTTCAAGCTCTTCAATAAATACTTCACGTTCAGGACGAGGGCCAATTAACGACATCTCACCTTTAATAATATTAATTAGCTGTGGTAATTCATCAATACGGGTTTTACGAATAAACTTACCGACACGGGTTACGCGAGCATCGTTTTTAGAGGCCCATTGCGCGCCGTCTTTTTCGGCATCATTGCGCATCGAGCGAAACTTAATAACTTCAAACTCTTTATTATATTGCCCAGTTCGGCGTTGTTTAAAAAACACAGGCCCGGGTGATTCCAATTTAATAAACGCAGCAGTGATCAAGCCAACTGGAATCGCAATTAACGCTAATAGAAACACACAAAATAAATCTAATATGCGTTTAACAGCACGGCGAGGCCCACTTGATAACAGCGAAAAAGATTTTTGATGTAAGAAATAATGCGGATGCAACAATTCGGTTTCAGTAAACCCTAAGCGGCGATCAAGATAAGACACAACTGGCTCAACCCAAGCACCAGATTCTGTCGCTGCTACTAAAAATGCATTTTCTTCACAGTCAAATTCAGCTGAACGATAATGACAAATAAGCTTACGTTTAAAATCAGTAATCGAATAATCATTTAAAATAAAATTAATTTGATTACGCTCTAATACCGCTAAAATTGTCTCTACCTGATCAAGAGGACAATAAACATAAATTAACGCTGATGTTTTAGCTATTGTTTGATCGGATAATACAGGCTTAATCGCCTCTTCCTGAGGAGTGACCGTGGTCATATTCATTACATAATCCAATTAGGGTTGATGAAGAGCAAGAGTGAGTGGCGAGTGGCGAAAAGACAGTCATAAATTTCTTACAACTGCCCATATTTAAACAAATATAGATAAGAAAGCAGTAAAACTTTTGTTCTGCTCTAATCTTATAATCTCGACACTCGAAAACTCGCTCTCTTAAAACCGACGTTTTACTGCCCCATACCAAATAACACCGTTTTAACTGTACGTAGAATAATCTTTAAATCCATACGCAAGCTTTGGTGCTTAATATAGTGAATGTCATACTTATGTTTCCATACCGCATCTTCAACCGAGGCACCGTAGGCGTATTTCACTTGCGCTAACCCCGTTACTCCAGGTTTAATCGCATGACGAAAACGATAATAAGGAATTTGAGTTTCTAAATCCTTAATAAACACTTCACGTTCAGGGCGAGGGCCAACTAACGACATTTCGCCTTTTAGAATATTGATTAACTGCGGTAATTCATCAATACGCGTTTTACGAATAAACTTACCAACACGGGTTACGCGAGCATCATTTTTAGATGCCCATTGCGCACCGTTCTTTTCAGCATCATTGCGCATTGAACGGAACTTTATTACCTCAAATTCTTGGTTATATTGCCCTACTCGCTTTTGACGAAAGAAAATTGGTCCTGGCGATTCAAGTTTAATTAATAAAGCTGTAATTAATCCTAATGGAATCGCCACTTTCGCCAATAAGATAACGCAAGCAATATCTAAAATACGCTTTACGACACGATTTTTTTTATTAGATAAAATTGAAAAAGATTTTTGGTGTAAAAAATAGTGTGGATGTAACAACTCAGTTTCAGTAAAGCCTAAACGGCGATCTAAATAAGATACTAAAGGTTCAATCCAAGCACCAGATTCTGTCGCAGTAATTAAAAATGCATTTTCATCATCATTAAACTCAGCTGAACGATAATGACAAATAACCTTATTTTTAAAATCAACCAAACTATAATCATTTAACGCATAATTTATATTATTCTTGTTTAACACAGCTGTAATTGTGCTTATTTGATCATTAGGACAATAAACATAAATAGCAGCGGTTGTTGTTGCGGCAGTCTGAGTTTCTGAAGTTGCAGTGATAATTTCAGAATCTTGAGTAGAAGAGGTTATATCAGACATGGGTTGTCCCTGATTTTTAGTGTCTTACTAATTGATATATTTTTTAGTGCTATTGTAATTGTGAATTGTGCTTATTTGATCTTTAGGACAATAAACATAAATAATAGCTATTTTATCGCTTATAGTGATATTTATCTCATCACTAGATGTGATATTACTCATATACCCACTCTTTACATTACTAATATATATTTCTTATAAAAATAGAAAATAAATTTCGATATTTTTTTTGATATAAAAATAGCATAAGTATCTAATCGATAGAAAAAAGAAGAACTCAAAATAGATAAAGATAAAATCAATAGCGTAGATAAAAAAGACAAATAATTAAAATTATAACCATTAAAATTAGTAAAAACAAAATAGACAACGATAATAATTATTGGAATATGTATAAGATAAATTGAAAAAGAATACTCTCCCAATATCTTTAATTTATTAAATGACAATATCCTCTGAATATTCACATTTGAAATAACAGAAAATATAATAAAAAATGAAGCCATATATGAACATAATATATATGTGTGTTTTCCTAGAAAAAATTGAATATATAAATACATATCACTCGTATTATGAGCTCCAGCCAAGTAAGCACCAACCATCAAACTAAGTAATGATATTTTTTGACTTTTAATTTTTAAATCAAATTTAGATATTAAAAAACCAATATAAAATGAAAAAATCCCTAAAGACAAAATCGGATTTATAAAAAACAATGGTATTATTGATAATAAAAATGTAATACTTGTTTTAATATTTCCAATCTTCATTGATAAATAGCAAAACGAATAAATATACAAAGAGCCGATCAATTCAACTTTCATTGTCCATAATACAGAGTTATATATACTTGTACCGTAAAAAAAAGGACTAATTGCCGCATTATAAATAGCATCTATAATGCTTGGATTTGATATATATAATTTATTATACCAAGAACTAAAATGAAAATTAGGTTCTACAACAATGAATAACTTATAAATAAAATATACCAATATACATGAAAATAGTGCAGGTAACATTAACCTTGGATAACGACTAATTACGGTATTAATATAGGAATCATTATCTTTTTTTCTCATTGATCGTGTTAATACTATCCCACTAAGAATAAAAAAAACATATACCGCTGTTGCTCCAGAATAAAAAAAAGCGAATGGGGAATTATATATATATTTCTGTATATAAAAAACATCTGGAATTTGAACTTGATTGAAATTATGTAAATAAGGGTAAAAAACTTGTGATATATGAGAAAATACAACCATAATACAAGCTACCCCCCTTAGTGAATCTAAATAAATTAACTTATTCAAAATAACCCTTTATAAAATTATTTGCGTTCAAAAATACGAAAAACAAATGAACTAATAATATAATTAGATAAGTAATAAACTGATTTAATTAAGCTAACCCTTTCCCTTAATATATTAAAATGCCATTTAGCCGCTTGTATTTTATTTGATGACAAGCTTAATTTTGAAACTCTATAGCAAGCTAAAACATCATTAATCCCAACTGAATCAGTTTTACTTAGAATCCTTAACCACATATCATAATCTTCATGTCCTATATTCTTTTGATAAAACTTACCTAAGTGAAGACAATTATACATCCCAGTTAAATTACCTATATAATTATTTTTAAGCATATCATTATAAGTTACTTTATCTTTAGATATAACAGTACTTAATATATTACCTTTATCATTCATACGATTATAACTAGAATGTACTACATTTTTATCATCAGAAATCATTACAGAAATCTGCTTTTGTAATTTATTTTCCAGCCAAACATCATCACTATCTAAAAAGGAAATTATACTGCCAGTTGCTTTTTTTATTGAATTATTTCTTGCATTTGCTGCACCAGGCAAATAACCATTCAGATAAACCTTTATACGTTTGTCTTTTTTTGAAAACTCTTCTATTATATATTTCGTATTATCAGTAGAATTATCATTTGTTATTACCAACTCAAAATTTGAATATGTCTGATTAAGTACTGACTTAATACTTTCTCTAATAGTTGATTCACAATTATATGCTGGCATAATAATTGATACTAGATTTTTACTCATTTATTTTTTAATCACTCCGATAATATCAACACCCGACTTAACTAATAGAGATGTAACAAACAAACGGTCCATTAATTCATCTGCAATTACTAATGAAGCTGATTCATCAATTGTTATTGGAGAGAAAGATGCTATATCTTTTGCTTTTAAGTCAAAAGAATCTCTCATATTGGTCTCAATAGCTCTACGCAAGTCACCATCAGTAATTACGCCGTTAATTACATTATTTTCACTTACTAAAGTTAAACCTAACTTACCACTTGAAATTGTATTGATAACATTCACTAGACTATCATTAATATCAACAATCGGTAATAGCTCAGTAATCATTTCGTCTCGTACTTTACTTAATAACCGACGTCCTAAATTTCCTCCAGGATGAAAACGAGCAAAATTTTCTGGCTGAAAATCACGTTTATCCATTAAAGCGACAGTCAAAGCATCACCTAAAACTAAAGTTGCAGTTGTCGATGTCGTTGGGGCTAACTGTAAAGGGCATGCCTCTTTAGGTACTGCAATATCAAGATTACAATGTGCATATTTAGCTAAAGTAGAATCACTCTTTCCTGTAATTGCTATAATGTAATTCCCATTATCACGCAAAAAAGGTAATAACTTTAATACCTCATCAGTTTCACCTGAATTTGATATAGCTATAAATACATCTTCAGGTTTTACCATACCAAGATCACCATGGAATGCTTCACCTGGATGCATAAAAAAACTTGGTGTGCCAGTACTCGCAAATGATGCTGCTATTTTTTTACCAATAATTCCCGACTTACCCATACCACAAATTATTGTACGGCCGTGAGTTGAAAGAATTACATCAATAGCTTGCTTAAATTCTACACCAATACGACTAGACATATAATCTAATCCTTGAATTTCAGTTTGAATAACTTGCTTTGCAATCTCAATAACATTCATTGTTATATTTCCATGATTAGTTTTAAGGCATCATAATCTGCTTGTGTATCAATTCCATGAGGTAGGTCTTTATTATATACACAAGCACCAATTGCCATTCCATTTGATAACGCGCGCAACTGTTCAAGCTTTTCATACTGCTCTAACGACGATTCTGAATATGAACAAAACTCTTTTAAATCAGATATTCGATATGTATAAATACCTATATGTCGATAAGCAAGATCTAGCCTATCAGAATCATCTCTATTCAAAGGCGATGGTGAACGAGTAAAATAAATAGCTCTCCCGTCCTCACCAAGAATGGCTTTAACTACATTTGGATTAATAAAATCTTTATGTTCACATATAGGTGTTACAGCCGTAGTAAGCGCAAATTTTTTATTTTCAAGAGCAAACAGAGTAAGTTGTTTAATTAATTGAGGTGGAATTAATGGTTCATCACCTTGAACATTAATCACCAAACTATCGTCATCTAAATCTAGCTTAGTGACAACTTCATTAATACGATCCGTTCCACTTTCATGCTTATCTGATGTCATCATGACGGGAATATTTAATTCTTCTGCTAATTTAAATATTTTTTTATGATCAGTTGCCAATATTATATTTTCAGAAGAAAAACCAGCCTCGATGCAACGTTGAAATACATGCCAAAAGATAGGAAAACCATTAATGAGTAATAATGGTTTTCCTTGTAACCGAGACGAGTTAAATCGTGCAGGTATAATTACTTTGGTATTTTGATAGAGTGTCATTATTAGGCCAATTTAGATTCAATAAAAGCACGACGGTGAACAACTTCATCGATCTCAAGTAATGTTTCTAATAATTCTTCCATATGATGCAGCGGCAACATATTTGGACCATCACATAAAGCTTGATCAGGATTGGGATGTGTTTCCATAAATAAGCCATCAATACCAACAGCAACAGCTGCACGTGCAATAGCAGGAACATGAATACGGTTACCGCCTGTTGAGCCATTTAATGCACCAGGCATCTGTACACTATGAGTAGCATCCATTACAACCTTACAACCCGTTTCCTTCATAATGGTTAAACCAGGCATATAATTGATTAATGTACCAAAACCAAAGCTTGTACCACGATCACAAAGCCAAATATCATTATTACCAACAGCTCGACATTTCTCAACAACTGGCGCCATATCAGCAGGATGCATCCACTGACCTTTTTTAATATTTACGGGCAATCCCATAGAGGCAACACGTTGAATAAATCCAGTTTGACGTACAAGGAAAGCGGGTGTTTGTAAAACATCAACGACAGATGCTACTTCATCTAATGGAGTATCATCATGCACATCCGTTATAATGCGAACGCCTAGCTGTTCTTTAGCTTTTTGTAAAATTTTCAGACCTTCATTAATACCAGGACCTGTAAATGCACTTGCTGATGAACGATTTGCTTTTGTAAAAGAAGATTTGGCAATATATTCGATTCCTAATTTATTAGTAATCTCTTGTAATTGACCAAAAGTATCTAAAACTAAACTTTCAGATTCTATAACACATGGACCTGCAATTAAAAACATATAGCTACCTAATAATTTTTTTACGTAAAGTTAATAAAAATGATAATGTTTTATAAAGCTCTAGCTTAATAAAAACATAGCCAATTTTGTCCCACTTTTTAATTAAATGAGAGTATTTGATATTTTTATTCTCATCATGATTAATAAGATGAAATGCTTTATTTCTTATTAATTTAAAATTCCAGCCAACTAATGTTATTGATTTAAATTTCATAAATTCAATATAAACAGCTGGATTATCTATCTTAGATTCAATAAATTTAATATTAGCTAATAGATCATGCTCGTTATCATTAAGCCTATTTGTTATTGATCCAAGTCTCCTAGTTCTTACTATATATAATGCGCCTTCACATTTAGAAATATCAGTCGCTTTTTGTAAAGCTAATATTACGAATGGAAAATCCTCATAAATAACACCAACTTTAAAAGTCACATCATTAAGTAATGTTTTTTTATAAACTTTATTACATGCAGAAAGATTTATATTCGTTAATATTGATGGGCAGTTTTTTAACTTTCCACGATACGAAGGATAAGAAACAACGCTCTTATTCTTACCGTCATGAAACATACGATCGAAATATATAATATCTGAATTTGTTTTTAAAATATGTTCATATATTTTATTAACGAACAATGGTGAAATCCAATCATCAGCATCAACAAAAGCGACATAATCACCTTTAGACAATGTAATTCCATAATTTCTAGCTGATGCTAAACCTTTATTTATTTGATAATAATAATTAAAATTAACATGTTTATTACAAAAAAACTTAGCTATATCTGACGAATTGTCTGAGCTACCATCATCAATAACAATAACTTCAAAATTGACAGGTTCTGATTGTAATAGAATACTCATTAGACATTCTTCTACATAATCTTCAAGATTATATAGTGTAACTATTATAGATAGAAGCACTATATTTCAACTCCTGATATTCTAAAAATTTTATCTAAATCTTCAATTGAAATAGAAGACAACTCAAAGTATTCAATATCTAACAGATATGATTGTATATATTTAGCTATTCTTTCTTCTGTCATATTTTTATAAATAGAATTACCTAAAAAAATCACATCTTTATTTAATAATTTTGATTCTAAGCCAGCAGTAGAGTTAACTGTAACAACCTTGTTTGATTCACTTATTAAGTGAAACGTATTATCAAGAGATAAATAAACATCATGATTAGATTTAACAAATTCAGTAATCAATTTATATACTGCAACAGAATTTTCAACAGGATGAGGTTTAATTACTAATATCTTATTTTCAGCACGAGCTAAAGTTAATGAATCTTGCAATGATGTTCCAATATCACCCTCATAATTAAGAATTAATTGAGCATCATTTGAATATTGTAATGGTAAAAAATAATATTCACAATTAGGAATTGGAGAACTTATGCTTTGATAATCTAAACTTTTAAACTCAGTTAACGAGCTAAAATCACGACTAATATCACTTGCTATATTGAATATACTTTCAAATTTACAAAATAAAATTCTAAAAAATCGACTAATATAAGTATTTATTGTCACTTTTCGAGCCTGTTTAACAACATGGCTTTCCATTTTCTGTTTAATATATGAATATTTCCATGATTCAAACTTTTTTTCATCATGATTAAAACTATCTAACTTAGATATATTTAAAAATAAAGAAGACGCTTTGTCAGTACCTTCTGAATCAAAAAATGTTTTATTTGGGAAATTCCCATATCCAGAAAAAATTGTTTTAATATTATTCTCTCGGCATGCAAGAACAAAACCTTCATGACTTGCTAAACGACCACTAGGTATAAATGCTGCTATTATATTATTATCGGAAATTATTTTTCTTGTTAAAAAATGCATTGAATTATAACTAGCTAAGGATTGTTCAAAAGTAGTCCATCCAACTAATTCATTAAAAAAAGAGGTTTTATTCAATACATTTTTTTTTACTTTCTTTGATATATATACATTATCACCTCTAATTTTTAATAAAAGATAGCAGAATAAACTCGTTGTTACATAGATAGTATTTAGCCTTTTATTTTGAAATGCCATTTTAAATCGTGAATAGAAATCTATTTCTTCTTTTGATATAACATGAATCAATATGTTATCGTTCATTTAACTATTCTCCATTTAATAAATTGAATAAGACTAATAATATTCAATTTTTTTAATATGTTTTTAAAAAACTTTATAATAATATAATTTTTAGATAACTGAATAGGAGAGTATTCTGACAACATATACCTATAGCCATCATCAATAAGATCAAAATAGATATAAGAATAATAATTATTATTTAATGGGAGCCAAGGCTTTTCATGAGCATAATGAATTATTATTGGCATTTCATTACTTTTTTTAGGATATATATAATTATACTTTGAATCTAGTTTTTTTATTTTATTACTAAAAATAACATTTAGAGCATCTTGATCAGGATATACTAAAATATCAATATTTTTTTTAATATAATTTATAACATCACGCATATTTTTTTTTGTTGATAATGAATTAGAGATGACTATAACACCACTATTAAAATAATCATTAATATCTAACGATGATAAACGATTTTTTATTATGTTTGTATTTTTCTCTTTTAACATTGATATGTTATTAATACCTAATCTTGTATTTATTAAACTATTCAAGTTAGATGTTATAATAGTATCACAATCTAAATATATAAAAACTTCATCGTTGATTAACTCTGTGAGATAAAGACGACCATACATTGCACGACTATATCGTCCAATAGGGGGAAGGTCATCATCTGTTAATTTAAAAAATAATAGTTCAATATTATATTCTTCGGCTATAGCAATGAGATTATCTTCATTGAAATCATCATATTTAATAATATATGCTTTAGAATTTTTATTGTTTATAGCAAAAGAATAAAATGAAACTTCTAATAACTTTCTATAATTAGAATCAGAACACCATGCTACAACTGTTTTTAATGACATATCACCCCTTTATATTTTAAATTAGATACAACACTAGATTTACTACATGTTTTTAATAACATTTTATCATTTTCTGTAATTTTAATTATACAAACAATAACAAAAGTCAAAACCCCTAAGCTAATAGGCGCTACAGAGAAGGAGACTAAAGTAAATGGAATAAGTAATGCTATTGATTTTTTATAATTCAACATCAAAGCTGTTAACATTCCATAATATAAAAAAGCTCCTATAAAACCTATACCTAATATTAATTGAAGAAGTAATACATGAGGATTTAACGCTCCAACTCTTACCATACCAATACCATAGCCAAATAATAAGCTTATAATATCTGAACTTACTATTATATTTCCATAGTCTACCAATAATTGGATTTTACTATCTCCACTTTGGTCGTTTAATATGAAAAAATTATTATTTAATAATAACAATAATATAAATGTAAAAGTAATTAAAAAACACAGCCATTTCACTTTGTAGTTAGCTTTAAATACAATCAAATAAAATATGTAAGCTATAATTGCAGCACGACTAAACGTAAGGAAAAGTAATATTGAAGATAATATTTTCAATATAACTTTTATACTACCTTTATAAACATCTATTATATCAATTGAAATAAGTAATATTAATGCAAAAATTCCAGCAAAATTACTATCAGTGCCAATTAAACCATATTTATAATTATAAAAACCAAATGTATCAAACTTATCAGAAATAAAAAAACGATAGTAACAATCAATCACAATAATAATTAAAGAAATGATATAAAATATAGAATAACCTTTTTTCACAACATCATTACGAATAGGAACTAATAACAATAAAAAAAGTACCCACCACCAATAAATACCACTAAAAAAAACTTTTCCTAAGAATATATTTTGTATTGATACAAATAAAATAAAAAATAAAACAGATATTAATACTGAAAGATTAACATTGATTTTTTTAAAATTATGAAAAATAAACAATAATAAAATAAAAGGAGTAATAATTAAAGATGATATGTTTTCTAATTTATCGAAAGATATATATAGTGAAAAAGAAATTGAAATACAATAAAATAAAAAATTTTTCAAAGTAAATATATCCTTAAGTAAAAATAATTCATTATTGATTGTAATGATATTGTTATACTTAAAGCAATGAGAGCTCCTAACACATTAAATGTATAAGTAAAATAATTCAATAAAATAATTCCAACAGTAAAAGTTAGCCATGAAATATTCTTTACTACACGATCATGACCCATTGAATTCAAAAGCATTTGAGAGCAACCAGAAAATCCAGAAATTAAATATGCAATAAATACAATGAATATATATTCCTTTTCAATACTTATATTATAATAAGATCTTACATAATCCCAAAAATAAAATAATGGCAACATAAAAGATATAACTCCTAATATATTCAAAAATGATAATATATATAAACTCATATATTCACTTTTAACCTTTATCTTTTGAAACAATCGATGATATATAGTCATGTTAAATATTGAAATAATTATATTACATACAGAGGTAAGCTTAATATATATGGCTAATTTAGATATATCCTCCTTACTTAGATAATTTGATGATAATATAATTACAAAAGACGAGTATATTTGGCCAAGAATATCTTGTTGTAAATAATTCCAACGATTATTTATTTTAAACTCATCATTTATTTCTTTATCAAAACGATCATGATCTTTCATTCTATATAGGCATAGATATAATAATAATGTCGATACTATATAGCCCAAACATGTATATATATATATATAATTAGGAAAGAAAAATGCTGCGTAAATTACAAATAATGATGGGATCCAATTATTCAAAAAATACGAAACACCTGCATTACCTTTAGCGATTAACATAAACTGATATGATTGAGCTATAGAAAAAAAACATCCATACACACATATGAAATACATATTAATGTTGTTTTCATAAAAAAATGAAATAACATTTAAAATAATCAAAATAATTACTGTATTTTTAATTATGAAAAGTAGATTTTGATTTGCTATTTCATTTATATTTCCAATTCTATTTGATACTAATTTAAGTGTTAGACCATTACTACCAAAACTGACTAATGTTGATAAAAAGGTAGCAAACGATAACTCTGTAAAATATCCTCCAGCATCTGATTCACCTAAATATCTTACGATAAACATGCTACTAATCAGAGAAAGAAATGCAGCTCCTCCTCTTGATAGAAAAGTCCCTATTATTTTTACAAACATGCTATTAACTTTCATATTTATTATGATAACCATTAGATATAAAATTAGCTACAATAATCATTTACAATATTCGTAGCCTTCGACAATAATAAGCTTTGTCGTTACTACAAATTTAGCAATGTCTTCAACATCTGCTGATTTAATCTCTTACTATAATATTTAAATAATCTATTAAACTTGGCTTACTATCAATACACATTTAGCGTACGCCCTTTACGCAGATAAGCATCAATCAGATAATAAAAACGTTATGTATCCCTCAATAGGCCAACTCAACAAATTTAAAGCTCTAAGACACAAAATCTGAAATTTGAGCCATAAAAAAGCACTAGCTGTCGCAGCTAATGCTTTGTTATGAAACAAGTTTGTATGTTATTTAGAGGTTGTAGGGAATAGGTTCCACCCCTTTTCCGCCTCTAGGCGAAAATATTCACTCTACAATACGTTGTGAGTAGATTCCCTATCTCGCTCATTCCTCTCTGGGTTTGGCTCGGTCATTCACTGTAGGGAATGACGAGGATGACTCGTACATTCCCTATAACAATGAGAAAGGTAGTTAATTACTTATTATCACTTGCGTAACTGTAATTGTAATAACCGTAGTTGCCGCCATAAGTTGAGCTTGCTTTGCGCACCACGGCGTTAAGAATACAACCTTTCACTTCAATACCATTTTGTTCAAAACGGTGCTTCGTGACTTCGATTTCTTTAACTGGGTTTAAGCCAAAACGCGCCACAATCATGGTTGTGCCAGCATGTGCACCAACAATGGCTGGGTCGGTTACTGCCAAAATTGGCGGTGTATCGACTAACACTAAGTCATAGTTTTCAGATGCCCAATCCAACAAAGTTTTTAAACGCGGGTGCATTAATAACTCAGATGGGTTAGGCGGTACTGCGCCACGAGCAATAAAATCAAGGCCTTCAACACCTGGTGATTTAATTACTTGTTCTAATGTTTGTTGGCCACTTAAGTAATCGGCTAAACCGGGCTTACTATCAACACACATTTGGCGTTCCATACGGCCTTTACGCATATCGGCATCAATCACTAATACGCGCTGACCACCTTTAGCCATTACCGCCGCCATGTTGGCCGATACAAATGACTTACCGATACCCGGGCTAGGACCTGAAATCATCACAATATTGTTACGCGCTTCCATCATTGCAAAGTGCAAGCTAGTACGTAAGCTACGCAATGCTTCAATCGATAAATCAGCTGGGTTAGAAACAGCTAACAACGCTTGATTAACATTTAGCTGTTGTTTTGATTTAAATTTCTTTTCTAAATCAGTCTGCCAAGCAGATAATGGAATTGAGGCATACACAGGTAAACCTAGTGCTTCAATTTCATCTGGGCTTTCAACACCACGGTGCAATGCAGCACGCAAGAATGCAATCGCTACACTTAACATGCCGCCAAGTAAGGTTGCTAATACTACGATTAATGCTTTCTTAGGTTTAACTGCATTGGTGTAAACTTGCGCAGCATCAAGAATACGAACGTTACCGACCGTGCTTGCTTTAACAATGTTAAGCTCTTGAACTTTATTTAATAGCTGGACGTAAATTTGTTGATTCACTTCAACATCACGGGTTAAACGTAAAATCTCACGCTGAGTTGCAGGTAAGGTTTCAATACGCTTATTTAACCGAGTTTGTTCTTTCAATAACGTTTTGCGTTTATCCATTAATGAAATATAGGCTGGGTGTTCTTTAGTAAAACGTTGTGAAATATCCGTTTCTTTAAAAGTTAATTGGTTTAGCTGCGATTCTAAGCCAACCATGGTTTCAAGTGCAGATTTAGCTTCTAGGCTTAAATCTACTGATTCATTCTTTTGACGGTAGCTATTGAGTTTATCTTCTGCTGCCATTAACTGGATTTTAATTTCAGGTAAGTGCTGCTTTAAGAAGGTTAAACTATTTTCAGCTTCTGCCGAGTTACGCTCGACGTTTTGTAGAAAGTAATTCTTACTGATGTCATCAACAATCGCTTTAATATTAGCGCGGTTCTCACCTGTCATTGATAATTGCAAAATACCAGTTTGTTTACCTTGCTCTGCAACAGATAAGTTACGTTGTAGATTTTGAATAGCATCAATACGAGTAATTTTTGCTAATGAAAATTCTGCGTCTTTGGTTGCTTGTAAATCCGTTATAAACAGTTGGTAACCATTTGCTTGCGCTAACTCGCCAACTTTACCAGTTAGAATCTTGCGACCTTCGCTATCATTCAGTTGGTATTGGCCTTTATCAGCGTTAGTAACCACAATTTGGTAACCACCAAGCTCGCGACCATCAGCAACTGTAAAACGTGAGACATTAATAAAGTGTTGCTCACCCATTAAACGTGCTAACCCTTTGCCTACTACTGGGAAGTATTCAGGGCTAACAACCGTGGTTAGGTTTAACTTATCAACCGTTTCGCCTAATACCATCCGTGATTTGATGATTTCAGTTTCAGTAGTAGCACTTGATTCACCGCCACCAAACATTTCTGCCATATCGCCACCAAGTGCTGGCATACCTGAACTTTTGGCTTCAATTTGAATGAGTGCATCAGCTTTATAAATTGGGGTAGCAAGTAAAGCATAACCGATACCAACAACAGCAAAGATAAAGGTGGTGATAATAATCATCCAGCGGTTATCAATTAAAATGCCAAACAGTTTACCGATATCGACTTCATCCGTTCCTGGAGAAGTACTCGGTTGAGGATTTTGAGCAATACTCATTAAGAAAATATTCCGATGTTAAATTTAAGAAGATGAGGAAGAGCCAAAGCATCATCCAAAAGTTAAATATGGTTTACAGCGCGTGGTTAGCTAATTTCCTATCGCCCTCGTAACTTCACTTAGCCCATTATTCGTCATCTCGGAAGTGAGGGACGAGCTATCCGTGATCTACTCAAAGCGTGATTGAGCGTTAAAGAAGCCAGTGAATTCAATAACTCTACAACGCGTAGTTAGTAGATTCCCTATCGCCCTCGCGGGCATTCACTGTAGGGAATGACGGAGGGTTTTGATTGAGCGTTAAAGAAGCCAGTGAATTCAATAACTCTACAACGCGCGTATAGTAGATTCCCTATCGCCCTCGCGGGCATTCACTGTAGGGAATGACGGAGTTAGGGTTAGCATTCATTCTAAGGAATGACGGAGTTAGAAAGTTACAATTTCTTCGTCCACGCTGTTGCTGCTTGATCAATTAAATCATATGCATGATCAAAAGCTTCTTTACTGAGACGGTATGGATCGGGAATGTCTTGTTGACCAATCCATTGGCCAAACAGCATTGTTTTTCCGCGTGCTTCTGGAGCAATGCTCGTAACGGCATCGATATGCCCTTTTTCCATCACTAAAATCAGATCGTAATCACGGCATAAATCGCTAGTCAGTTGCTGTGCTTGATGGCCTTCAAGAGAATAACCATGAGCCAGTGCAACCTCAGCTGCCATTTTATCGGCAGGCTTGCCAGCTAAACCACTTTTAGCTGTGCCGACACCAGCAGAGGCGATGTGTTTATTGGGTAACTTTGCTTGTAGGATACGTTCGCCAGAGGGTGAACGACAGATATTGCCTACACAAACAACAAGAATTTTATTGAACATAGAGATAGATTCTAAGGTTAAAAGTTTCGAGATTATTAGGTTCGTGTCTCTAATAACTACTTCAAATTCATGTAGTAATTCATACCTTCAGATAGCTGATTAAAGCTGCCAATGGTTGGAACTAACTGTTGAATCACACGGTTCCAACGCGCAATTGGTGCCGCGGTCACATACACCACATCGTAAGGTTGTAATTCAAACTCGGTACCAACCACTAATGCCGTCGCATCTTTAATATTTAACTGGTAAATATTTGCCGCAGGCGCATGCGGTGTTTTTGTTAAATCAGCATGGTTAGCGCGAATAACAAACACCCCAGTAGCATCGGCTTGTAGCTCATTAATGCCGCCGACACCGCTTAATGCTTCGGTTAAGCTCATGCCTGCACGATCAATTTTTAGTAATTTAGGCTCTTTAACTTCACCTAAAACAAACACTTTTTGCGCATCATTACGTGGCACATGAACAATATCGCCATTACGTAATAAGCGGTTTTGCTTTAAATCGCCACGTTGCATCAGTGCATATAGCGATAGTGTTTGATCTTTACCGTCACGGGTTAGAGTGACATTGCGCCAATCGGCATCAGCAGCTAATCCACCTGACTTATTAATCGCATCTAGCAACGTTAACGGCACATTGGTAATTGGCTGTTGGGCTGGATTTTTCACTTCACCCGTCACGTAAGCTTTTTGAGCACGAAATGCAGCGACGTTAACATCTACTTGTGGTTTTTCAACATACTCAGCTAAGCGCTGGGCGATATCAGCACGCACTTGCGATACTGTTTTACCTGCAACTTTCACCTTGCCGATATAGGGATAAAAAATGGTGCCATCAGCATGAACCCAGTTACCTGCTTCACTTGCACTACGGTAAGAGCCCGCAGGAATGGTCAGTTCAGGGTGATCCCAAATCGTAATATTAAGAATATCACCAGGGCCTATATGGTATTCGTAACTCGCCAACTCTTGTTCAAGCTGGGTGTTTACCTGTGCCGCAACTTTAGCCGTTTTAAATTGGCTAACATTGTTAACGGTCAGTGGAAACACATTAACTTGCTGAGCAAGCGTTGGTTGTTGCGAGTTCGTCTCAGCAACATGCTTACCATCAAGGCTAAGATGCGATCCTGGCATACTACAGCCTGCTAACATCACTGATGCCACTGCTGTGACAAGCAATTTTTTTGATAATTCCATTAGATTAAGTTCATCTCAGCATTGATGGATGGGAATATATTTTCAAATGAGCATGCTACCGCCCGAAGGTTACAGCTCCTCACTTGCTTTAAAAAAGTATCATTTTTTTGTTGACAGACAATCATAATCACCGTGAATATATAGTGATAATAATCAGTGCATCATTTACATATCTATCTAAAAAAAGCGCAATGGATTTACTTTAATCACATTGAGCCCAATTATGTTGCTGACGGATTCTACTTAATTTCAATATAAAATGAAATATAAAAATTTGTCCATTTAATATCTAGATCACATTAAACAACCACATGTAACTAATTGTAAATGAAGCAATAAACACAAATTCCAACATTTTACAACCCATCAGCCACACCAATCCCACTCATTATTACATAACGGTGATCAATATCACACTTTATGCACACCACTGTATAGAAAGTAAAAAAATGTCACACTGTTCTATGCTGTTATTCAGTATAATTATCCATTCAGTGTTTTTATAAATCACATTATAAAACGTCATTTTATTGACGGCCTATATATTATTTTTATCGATAAGGATTTACATCATGAAAAAGAATGCATTAGTTCTTCTAGCAGCTCTAGCTATGTCTTCACCTGCATTTGCTGGCGGTTATGTTGCTGATGACGCTGCACCAGTAGATGCAGCAGCAACACAAACAGGTACTACAGCGGGTACAACAACTGCAGCTGGTACTGCAGCGGGTACTACAGCAGCAGTTGTTGTTGGTGCAGCAGCAGCAGTTGCAGCAGTTGCTATTGCAGCAAACGATTCTGGCAACACCAACTCAACAACGACATCTACTTCTACATCGACTTCTGCTAGCGCAGCTAAGTAATTAATGTCGTTTGACCTGATAAAAATTTAGGTTAATAAAAAAATAACCGTGCTTGTCACGGTTATTCTGTTTGTAAATAGGGGCGATGATTGCCATCTCTCGCTTTAATATGGCCTATCGGAAGCGCGACCCAATGCTAAAAAAAACCACCTCTCATATTATTTCAACCTTAGCAGCACTCTTAACCGCCACTTTATTGACGTCTGGCTGTAGCCAAAAAATAGCCAGTGTTAGAGATACGGTTAATGTCGCTGTCTACGGTACCGCGGATATTCATAAATCAGCACAAGAGGTTGCTGTATTACCTTATGCCAGCACCTACGTTCGCATTGACGACCAATCTCAACTTTTTATGGTATTAGCTCTGGCAGAAACAGCCACGGGCGCAACCATTAATAATGCCAATGCAACGGCTACTCCAGCTCAACTTAAATGGCTGGCAAGCGATAACGGCATGTTGATCACTCAAAGTGGTCGCATTATAAAAACCGTCAATCTAGCTCAAGGTAATTTATTGGGTACTCACGCAAAAACAGCAGATCCATTGAGCTTAGGGCTACATTTAGCGTCAACGCCTACCACTTGGCAGCGCACAATTGATTGGCAACCGGGTTACCACATTGGTTATCAACTTGATTCTGATTTTGTTTTTCAGCGACCTGAAGTGTTAACCATTAACGGTAAATCAGTGCCGGTATTGCGTTTTAATGAAAATGTCACCGTCAAGCAGCTTGATCGCCACTACAGCAACACTTTTTGGATTGAGCAACATACGGGAAGAGTAGTAAAGAGCCTGCAATATTTAGCGCCCTCTTTACCAAATGTTGAAATGACTATTCTTAAACCTTTTGGCTAACGGTAGCATCTTTTATGTCTTGTTCAGTTTTTAATTTATTCTCTCGCCAACGCACCTATGCTGCGATGGCGAGTTTGTGCTTATTCGTTGCTATGCCTGCCATCGCACAAAGCACTATTGCCTTACACGCTAATGGTCATTCGGCAGCCGCTGTCACTTTGCAGTACGCCGACTCAGTACGGTTAGCACAAGTTGTTAGCGATAGCCTTAAGCAGCGTACAACAGCGACAGCACCATATTGGCTTGGCAGTAGCTTAACCACCACCACAGTGCCAAGCGCTAAAGCAACGTTAATTAAGCAGCTAACCACATTAAGCCAACAGCACAATGACGATGCAGCACTTAGCCGCAGCTTTGCCAATACCGCGCAATGGTTACAGCAACAGATTCAAACTCAGCGCTTACCTGTGGCCATTGATATTGACAAAGTACGTTTACATAATGCTGATAACCCATTATTAAACGGTAACTATCAGCTTAATTTGGCTAATCGTCCAACGTCTATCACAGTCATTGGTGCGATTGAAGCCCCACAACAGCTTGATTGGCAACCACGAATGGCTGCGAGTGACTATTTAGCCCATGTCACGCCACTTGATATTGCAGCCAACAGCGAAGTCACGGTTATTCAGCCTGATGGCGTAGTGCAGCAACACCCCATTGCTTACTGGAATAAAGCTCATTTGGATATTGCCCCTGGCGCAATTATTTATATTGGCTACCAATCTTTATTTAATGATTATCGTGATTTAAACCATGATATTTCTTCAATGCTAATCAACAGGACGTTGTAATGAACTCTGTCACCTCGGCTGCAACTCGCCGTCACCACTATCAACGTCCGTTATTTGCCCTGTCGACATTAGCAATAGCGTTATTACCGTTATGTCATGCGCAAGCTGATAGCTTTAGCTACCCTGAAATGCGTTATTCCAATAGTGATTTCGGCGGTGTCGGTTTAATGCAAATGCCGACAGCACGTATGCATCAGGAAGGCGAATTTACTTTTGGTACTACCATTAGCAGTGATTACCACCATTACTGGGCATCATTGCAGTTATTACCATGGCTAGAAACGACTATTCGTTACACCCAAGTGCCGGATCTTTACTACAGTGGTGATCACAGCTTTAGTGGCGATACCCTATACACAGATAAAGGTATCGATGCCAAAGTCCGTTTATGGCAAGAATCTTATTGGTTACCAGAAGTCGCGATCGGTATTCGTGACCTTGGCGGTACAGGCTTATTTGATGGCGAATTCATTGCTGCCAATAAACGTGTCGGCCCATTAGATTTCACGCTTGGTTTAGGTTGGGGCTATATCGGCCAACGCGGCAACATCACTAACCCATTTTGTAAGGTCAGTGATACTTTTTGCGATCGTAATAATGGTTTCAAAAATAACGGCGGTAGTTTTGATACTCAACGTTGGTTTAAAGGCAATGCTGCTCTTTATGGTGGTGTTGAATACCAAACTCCGTGGCAACCATTACAGCTTAAATTAGAGTATGACGGTAACGATTATACTGATGATTTTCGTGCTAATCGTGGCCATGATATGACGCCTAAATCACCATTTAATTTTGGTGCAGTTTATCAATTAAGTGATTGGGCAACGGCAAATATCAGTTATGAGCGTGGCACGACTGTTAGCTTTGGTTTAAGTGTTAATACTAACTTTAATCAACTTAAAGCCAGTTGGTTAGATGAGCCAATGCCAACGGTAGCAACGACGCCGACAACAAATAATTTAACTACCGAGCAATGGCAACAGTTAGCTCAAGATGTTGAAAAAATTGCTGGTTATAAAAATCCAACTATTTACCAACATGGCGACAATAGCATTACTGTGGTTGCCGAGCAGGTTAAATATCGCGATCGTGATCAAGCCCAATTACGCGCCGGAATTTTATTAAATAACCAAGCGCCTGCAGTTGAACAATTCAACATTATTGAAACAGTGGCTAACCAGCCGATCACAGAAACTATTCTCAATCGTCAGCAACTACTGCAAGTCGCTAACAATGATTATATCGGCAGTCATATTGATGACAGTCGTACCACGGTTGCACCGAGCACCATTCAAGGTCAGCAAATGGTTGATCTTAATCAGAACTGGAACGTGGGTGTAGCGCCGACTCTGCAGCAATCATTAGGCGGTTCTGAAGGCTTCTACATGTTTAATGTTGGAGTTACGGCCAGTGCTGACTATTGGTTTAATAACCACTTCACTGTTGGTGGCTCGGTGTATTTAAACCTCTACGATACCTACGATAAATTTAAATACGATATTCCGCCTGATGGTACTCATAATAAACGTGTGCGTACTTTAGTGCGTCAGTACATTACTGATAATACATTACGTATGAATAACTTACAGCTAACGTGGCTAGATCAACTATCAAGTGATTGGTATGCCCAAGCGTATGCGGGTTATTTAGAAGTGATGTTTGGTGGCGTTGGTGGCGAAGTGCTTTACCGCCCTGTTGGCAGTAATTGGGCATTAGGGCTTGATGTCAATTATGTTAAGCAGCGTGATCCGCATTCAGCATTTGGATTCTTTAAAGATCAAAACCAATACGATGATCATTTAGGCCGTCCATATGAAGTTCAAACTGGTACTACAACCGGTAATTTAACCGCATATTACCAACCGCAATGGCAATGGTTACCTAATACGTTACTAAAAGTCAGTGCTGGACGTTATTTAGCCGAAGATACTGGCGTCACTATCGATTTCTCAAAGCAATTTGATAGCGGCATTATCGCTGGTGCCTTTATTTCTAAAACCAGCATGACAGCAGAAGAATATGGTGAAGGTAGCTTTAATAAAGGTTTCTATGTCTCAATTCCATTTGACATTCTAACCGTTAAGCCAAGCACTAGCCGTGCCCATATCTCATGGTTACCAATGAATCGTGATGGTGGTCAAATGCTAGGCCGTCAATATCACCTTTATGACTTAACCGATGGACGCCAACCATGGAGCGGACGCAAAGCGTTTAATAATTAAATTGAGTCAATAAATCGATAACTCATTCGTGGGTTATCGATTTTTGTCACCATTCGACTCATTTTTATAAATACGCACTTTTTACGATTGCATTAACAGCAAATAACACCAATAAAAAATACCAAAAAGGTATAAATAATTCCATATTAACAGCTTGTTACACTCTAAAACCCAAAAAAAATGAAACAGCGTTTAATTGCTATGTCATTCAAAAAAAATGCATTATTATATATGAAAAATATATCCCGATAGCATTTGTTATTGTAGGGTATAGACAAGCACTTTCATATAATAGTGCGAAAATTACCGGCTTAAGTCGGATCTATTACAATTAGGAAAATACGGCAAATATTATGAAAAAAACTTTTCTAGTACTACCTCTTGCTCTTCTTGTATCTGGCGCGGTAAATGCTGCAACAGATAACCCGTTTTATGCTGGTGCTCGTTTAGGTAATAGCTTCTACGACATTAAACAAGAAACAAACAAAATTGATGTTGATAACAAAAACCTTTCTGGTGGTGTTTTCGCTGGTTACCAAATCACACCATGGTTTGCAGCTGAAGTAGGTTACACTAACCTAGGTAGCGCGAGCGTTACTAATGGCCAAGGTAAATTTACTGCTCAAGGTGCTGACCTTGTAGGTAAGTACTCTTACGCTATCAACGATAAAATCGATGTGTTTGGTAAGCTAGGTGCTTTCTACTACGATTGGAACGCTAAAAACGGCGCAACTCACGATGACAACGGTTGGGCTGCAACTGCTGGCGTTGGTGCTGAGTACTACATCAACAACAACGTTTCTACACGTGTTGAGTACCAATACTACAAAGATGTTGGCGGTGCTGACATTCAATTCGCTGGCGTTTCTCTAGCATACCATTGGGGCGCTCCAGCTCCTGTTGTTGCTCCAGAAGTTATTTATGTTGATCAAGTATCTGTAGCAACAATCGAAGAGCTTAAGCTAACTGTACCTTTCGCGTTCGATAGTTCTAAAATTACTGCTGGCGATGCTGCACACCTAGTGCCTTTCGAAGAGCGTCTAAACCAATACCCTGAAGCAACAATCACTGTTGTTGGTCACACTGACAGCACTGGTCCTGAAGCTTACAACCAAAAGCTTTCAGAAGAGCGTGCAGAAGCTGTTGCTAAAGAACTACGTGCACACCTAAACATGGGTGAAGATCGTATTCTTAGCGAAGGCCGTGGTGAGCTAGATCCAGTTGCTTCTAACGATACAGCTGAAGGCCGTGCTGAAAACCGTCGTGTTGACATCATCGTTCCTGAGCTAAACATCGAAACTGTTACTCAAGTTGTTGCTCAGTAATTATTACTGATGCTGTAGCTTAGTACGGCGTATTTATTAGGTAACTAGTAAGCGCTAATAATCCGCCATAACTTCACGGTTATGGCGGATTTTTTTGTTTCGGGGAAGATGGAAAGATAAGTGATAAGAATAAAAGATTACGAGTAGCGAGTGGTGAGTAGCGAGGTAAGCAGGTAAACAAATAAGTAAATGAGTGGCGAGTAGCTAGTAGCGAGAAAGCAGGATAAGCAGGATAAGCAGGATAAGCAGGATAAGCAGGATAAGCAGGATAAGCAGGATAAGCAGATCATAATGGCTGGTATAAAGAAAATACAGTGTGGCAGAGCTAAAATCAAAAGTAAAAAAAAGCCCAACTCATAATATGAATTGGGCTTTTTTAAATAACCAATTAATGATTCAGTTGCTTACGTTTCCAAACAACATCACCAATACCATCACTTGGTTTAAAGTCTGTAGGAGCATCAATTAATATTTGACGAATTTGTTCGTGCTCAAAGTCATGGCAAGCACTATCTAATTGTTCAAGAATTTGTTGATATTCAATTAATGGTAGAAAACGTTCATTAGCCATCATGATACGACTATGCTCGGTTTCATTAACATTATCACCAATTAATAACTCTTCGTATAACTTTTCACCAGGACGTAATCCGGTATATTTAAACTCGATATCACCATATGGGTTTTGTTCTGACTTCACTTCAAGTCCTGATAATTTAACCAAATTCTCAGCTAAACTCACTATCTTGACAGGTTTGCCCATATCCAGCACAAACACATCTCCCCCTTTACCCATCGCACCAGCTTGAATCACTAACTGCGCAGCTTCTGGAATAGTCATAAAATAGCGAATAATATCAGGATGAGTAATTGTAATCGGCCCACCTTCTTTGATCTGACGTTTAAATAATGGGATCACTGAACCGGAAGATCCAAGCACATTACCAAAACGTACCATACAAAAACGGGTACCATTAGGTTTCAATGCTTCTTGCTCAGCTAAAGCTTGCAGGCCTAATTCAGCCATACGTTTAGTAGTACCCATCACATTTGTTGGTCGCACTGCTTTATCAGTAGAGATCAATACAAATGAAGATACGCCTGCATTAATTGCAGCTTGAGCAGTATAAAAAGTACCAAAAACGTTATTACGTACACCTTCAACAACGTTATATTCAACCATCGGAACATGCTTATAGGCAGCCGCATGATAAATAGTATCAACGTTAAAAGTGGTCATAATAGCTTCAAGACGATTAATCCGTTGCACTGAACCTAATAATGGAATTAACTCAACAACTAAACCGCGCTTGTCGATATATTCGGATAATTCTTTTTCAATGCTATATAGCGCAAATTCAGAGAGTTCAAACAATAATAACGTTTGCGGTTGGTGTAAAATAATCTGTCGACACAACTCAGAACCAATAGAGCCGCCCGCGCCAGTCACCATCACGACCTTATTCTTAATATTTGCTTCCATTAACTGTTCGTTAGGTAATACAGATTCACGACCAAGCAGATCTTCAATAGGTACATCATGGAGCTGATCTAATGACACATTATCATGCACAATAGCATCAAGATTCGGAATAGACAGCACTTCAACAGGAAGATCAACTAAGGCACTAATAATCGTTTTACGCTGACTACGGGTTGCACTTGGCATTGCTAATAATACTTGCTTAACATCAAACTTTGATACTAAACATGATAACTTCTCACGCTTATATACTGTTAAACCTTGCAATACATTACCTTGCAATTTTTTATTATCATCAATATAAGCAACTGGATTTAGCTCATCACCTTGACGTAATAAATTAACCAGTTGTCGCCCTGCTACACCGCCACCATAAATAATCACATTTGGCTTACGCTTCATCTCCAGCTGAGCAAAGAAGACACGAACAGATAGTCGAGCTCCCCCCGTGAGTATGAACAAATAACCTAAATAAATAACAACGACAGTACGCGGAACCCAAATACCAAAAAAGTAAGTCGCTAATACAAATATAACTGTTGAGACTAAACTACCAACACCTAATGTAAAAATAGCGTGTACACTTAAATAGCGTAAAATAGCGCGATAATAGCCAATTCGAATAAAACACGTAATAGTGAGTACTGAAATAAATGATACTAAGTACCAATAATCAATACTACGCGTTTGATCAAACTCACCTAAGCGAGTCCAAAAAGCACCCCAAAAAGCAATTTGTATAAAAATCAGATCAATAAAGACACTTATTGCGCGCTTATAAGGTCTAGGAATTGAGAAAAAAGTATCGATAATAGCCATACATCCTCAAGAATGAGCAATACCCATCTCATGGTTTAATTTAAATTGTCACAAAAGAAGTTCGATAATTACTTAACGGCATCACCAGCACCACTACCTGTCGCCGTCATTATTATATATTTAAAATAATCTTTTATCGTTAAGGTATCGAGCATTTTTTTATCTGTTTCTGCTAATAACTTTGGAGTAGACATATCAATATTTTGAACTTGAGATAAGCCTGTAATGCCTGGTAAGACTTTATAAATACCAAGCTTATCTCGTTCAGCTATTAACTCTTGTTGATTAAATAAATTCGGACGAGGACCAACAAAGCTCATATCACCTTTTAAAACATTAATTAATTGAGGTAATTCATCGATCTTTGTTTTACGAAGAAAATGGCCTAAACGAGTAATTGATGTATTACTCGCCAAATGACTTGCAACTGATTGAGTATCTACAGTCATTGTCCTAAATTTAATTAGTTTAAATGGCTTTTGGTTCTTTCCAACGCGTGTTTGAATAAATACAGGAGATCCCGTATCAAACATACCAATAACAACAATAATTAAGAGAATTGGCCATAAAAGTAACAGACCACAAAAAGAAAACACTATGTCAAATACTCTAATTTTAAAAAATTCATTCATTCTTATTTAGTCTCTATTTTATATTTAGTTGGTCGCCAAGATATTTTATTCCTAGTTTCTTCATCATCAACTTTCAAATCATTAATAAGTTGACCAATCATCTGCTCTTTATTAAACAACCGACCTAATAATAAGAAAAAACTTCTAGGTATTGGTATTTGATATAATTTACGACCTAAATTTTCAGCTATTGTGTTAGTGAATTCTGAAATAGAAACAGTATATCCATCAGATGCCAAAATAATTTGACCATCCGCTTCCTCACTATTTAAGCAAAAATTAATTAAACTACATAGATTATGTATAGATATAAAACTTCTTTCGTTATGAATTGCCTTAAATGGCAATATTGCCGTTTTTTTAACTAGACTTAAAAGACTTTTATAATTACCAGGAGCATCAGCACCATAAACTAAAGTTGGTCTTATTATAACCAATTTCATTCCTGATTCTTCCGATATTTTTTTCAAATCAATTTCAGCATGATACTTAGATGTGGCATAACTATTATGTGGATTCGGCATATCTGAAGAACGAAATGGCTCATCTTTAGTTTCAACACCATTAACACCAATAGTACTTATAAATATAAATTTTTTCACTCCTGCATTTGCAGCTTGTTTAGCAAGGTTAACAGTGGCTAAATAATTAATTTCAGTATAATCATCATTTGAATAAGACTTTGAATGCGCTAATCCTGCTAAATGAATAACGCTATCAACATCAGTTAAAGCTTCTTTCCAATCTGTTTTAGATGTTAATGATTCAATAAGATAAGTATCATTAGCATCATTATTCGCAGGCTTTCTTACAATGCGTCGAATATTATTAGAATAAGCGTTATAATAATTTCGTCCAATAAATCCAGTAGAGCCCGTAAGTAACACTTTACTTAACATTAAATAACCTTTTTACTGCTAATATTATAATTATGATGAAAAATGCAAATTTTTCAGAACTTGAACGTCTACATTTATTTGCCATCATCGATAATTTAAATAAACTAAAAGAAGTATTTTCTTTTAATAACTTTATTGGCTTATTATTCAAACCAATAAAATTCGCTTGCACTAATACTTTATTAAATGCATCTCCAGATAGAATAACCTTGAGCCTTCGTATTATTGAAGATAATCCATTGTTTGCTCCTACTTCATTGCTGCTGTGTTGCCGATAAAGCATTAGAGCTTTATTATCAATATACCACTTAAAATTATTACCACGAGAAAATGAATAACAATACCAATCATGAAGCCATAATTTATTTATTTCATCTTTTTTATCTAATAATGACTTTTTAATATCCAAGGATAATTTTCTAGTCAATAAGAAAGAACAGCCAGGACCAGACGATTCAAAAACATAATCATAATCGACTTGAGGATAATCTTTTTTTATCAACTTTTCGCGTCCATCCTCCCAAAAAGCTAATACATTACTAGATACCGCATCACAATTATGTAGATTAATCATCTCCACAGCATGATGAAGCTTGTTCGGCAACCAGATATCATCTTGATCAGCAAATGAAACATAACAATAATCAGAAAAGTCTACATCGGTTAATAGCCTAAAGAAATTTTGCCCTGCACTTCCATATCGCAGACCATACTCAAGGATATATATATTATCGTGATTTTTTTCATACTCATTTATAATATCTAGAGATGAATCAGTTGATAAATCCAAACTTATATAAACATCAATAACTACATCAACTTGAGATAATATACTATCAAGTTGTTCTTTTAAATATTTCTCACCATTATAAGCGGCCAATAACACACATATTTTTTTCATAAATAACTCTAACAATCATTTAAACATTAACATCAAATAATTTTCATATGGCTGAACTATTTTCAATGACGAATAAAAAAACACAAAAGAAATCAATATAAGTAACAAGAAATATGCTAACTTAAACTTTCTAGACAAATATTTTAATGGTAAAATTAAAGCTGAAAGATCAAAAATACCTAAAACTTCGGTGAAGCGAAGAGAAAAAACATCATTCCAAGAAAATATAATTTGTAAAAACAAACTACAAGCTAGAAAATATACGAAAATTTTTTCTTTTTCATTTATATAATCAAACACAAAAGCTAAAATAAAATAAAATAAAAATAATCTAATTAAATAATATGCTGAAAATGCTGACAGTTTAGTTGTATGGTAAGAGCCATCTATATATACATCAATTCGACTAGAGCCAATTAAGTGTATAACCTCAATACATAAGGGCGACAGAAAATAAGCTATCAATGGTATAAAAAATAAAACATATCGCTTCTTTAAAAAAGAGCAATAATTATAAATCAAAAAAAACAAAGGTATTATAATCACTGATAAATGGAATGTTAATCCAGTTAGCATTAATACAATACTTGTTTTTTTCTTATTATTATACCAGTATAATACTGCACATGATGCTATTCCCATAGCTATAGCTACACGAACTTGAGTAAATTCCTGAGTTAAATATAGCCTTGAAAAAACTAATAACACTAATATACCAACAAACTTATTATCAAAAGCTAATTTGCAAAATGTATATTTAGCAATAACACTAATAGCCGCTATTATTATAAAAAACAAAGCAAAATTATTTGAAAAGATTGTTACTAATTTATACAAAAAGAGAAAACCGACATCTTTCCCCTGTAAAACATATGCTATAAAGTTTTTCTTATCACCACTTAACCAAGATATATATGTATTATAATCATGATCTACACTAGGTACTCTTAATCCTGCAAAAAAAATAACAAATAATAATAATGAGTATGTATATAGGTTTACTATTCTTACATAAGATATATTTTTATTAAATACAAATCCATCATAAATATAGGCAAAAGATAATAGACCTAAAAATAATAAAATATAATAACTCATTTAAAATGGCCTTTCCCCATATTAGAAACAATACCATCAAATGCTGCTTTAGCTAAAAGTCCTAAAGAATAGAGGCGTCTTTTCGACATAAAAGAATAAAAAATAATATAATAAGGTATTTTTATTAAAGAAAGTGATTTTGAATTAAATGACATACTTTTTGAACGCATTAAATAAACAGCATTTCTAACAATAAAATAATTTCTAAAATCAGAGTGTAAATTAAAATTTCGACCAAATGATTTTGTTGTCTCATCACCTATACTATGTCTCATTATGACCGTTGGTATTATAAAAGATTTATATCCATAAAGATGATTGGCACGTTCTCCCCACTCAATATCAACCCAATCAATAAATAGCTCATCAACCATACTACCTATTTCTTTTAATACCGAAATACGAATAAGAGAACCAGAAGCAATGATGTAATCACTAACGACAGGCTCACTAGAATTGACATCAACAGGGACACGCTTCAAATAAAATAATTTTGTATGAATAGCGCTGACTGACTCATTTGTTTTTTCATCGATAAAGACTGGACCAACAGTTGCAACTTTTATACCTTTATCTAGTAATTTATTCTCAGCGTTTAATAAACCTTTAATCATATTATCAGGCAATCCACTATCTTGATCTAATAATAACACATGACTATAGTTATTATCCTGTGCATACTGGATTCCTATATTTTGAGCAGTTGCTATCCCTTTATTTTCATTTAATTCATAATACTTAATCTTATTAGGTATTGTATTTAGAATATCGTCTATTTCATTTTTAACAGAGATAGGAGAGTTATCAACGATACATATATCATTTACTTGATCTTTTAAGCTAATAAGTAATCTTTTTAATAATTCTTTTTCTGGATTAAATAAAACTATAATCGGTAAAACCATTATATTATCCCTGCCCTTGAAAGTGACGACGCCCCTTTACTAAAACAAATTTTAGTAAATAAAAATACCGCCTAAGTATCCACATATTTAATACTGTTTTGTGTGTATATTTATATAAATATTTGATTTTTTTTGATGCTTGTTCCAGAGTTTCATCTTTAACATAGCCACCAACCTTTACAAAACATTTTATTTTATTATCTATATCTGATTGTGGTAATAAATTTTTATTATATTTTTTCCAACCTAAATGTTCCACCGTTATATTTTTTGGCGTTCGACACGAATATAAATCAGGTCTAAGATAACGCATATGATCAGGATAAAATTTTGAATTTCCCTCTATCGACCAATCCCATCTAAATAATGTTGCTGTGGTATCAACAAATGACACGTACAGATCATTAATTTTTTTATCTGTATAGAGACTTTTCTCTTGAAGTAATATGTTTTTTAATTCTGGGTTTTCTTCTAAATAATCCCATGAAAGAGATAAACCTAATTTCCCAAGCGCACAATTATTATCCATTAAATTAATGGAATAACTTAACCAACATGGTTTAGCCTTACATTTAGAAAAATCAATATCACCATCAGTTAAATAAAAATATTTTGAGTCATGCCTATCTTTGATCATTTCAAGGTGTGAATTTAAACCTAATACCCATTCATTTTTTGTATTTCTTATAACTGTTACATTGTCTAGTTTATCCAATTTTTTTAAAATAGCCAAATGTTCTTTATTATCAGATGCATTATCAATTATATATATATGGTAATTTACAGTTACGGTATCAATAATAGAATGTATACATTGCTCAAGATATTCATTTTCATTTCTGGTCATTACTAAAATAGGTGTTTTCATTTAAATGTCTTTTTTTTAAATATAACTTCAATAAAATAACTAGTAGCTAAAAATGGATTAAAGCCTTTAATTAATGACTTAAAAAACAATCTGTCTTTATATGTAATAAAGAATAAAAAATTTGCTAATGCATAACTAACAACTGAAGATATAGCAATAATTTCCAAGTTTTTGTAATATATGCCGAAAAAATTTAATATTATATTTAAACATGCAGCATAAATAGTCTTCTTTAGTTCTGAATCATAATCCTTAATAATAACAAGATGATTTCCGGTTACGCCACCAAGAAATATAAAAAATAGCCCAAGAATATGAATATAATATAGACTCAATGATTCAGAATACTGATGAGAGAATATTTTAAAATAAAAATCACCGCCCAAACAATAGACAAATAATACAATGACTATATATATGGAAAATAACGCACTCACTATCAATGATATTAAATGATAATATTCTTCTTTTCTGTTTTTATATTTTTCAATTAGACTTGATATAAATATAGCTACAAATATTATAGATATAAAATTTAATGGTGTTGTTAACCTTGTGGAAGCGGAATAGACTCCAGCACTTCTATCGCTAATAAACCAACCAATCATTAATATATCGATTTGTGTAAATAATCCAACAACTATACTTGATAACATTAATTTAGAAGAACGTCTAAATATTGTTTTATATTTATTACTATTAAATGATATTTTGAAATATTTTCCCTTATCAAAAAGAAAATAAAAAACAAAAAAAGATAGCGCTTCTTTAATTAAGAATGTTGAGGCTATAGCTATAACGCCATAATTATTTTTTATACAAAAAATAACCACTATTGAAGTAATAACAAGGGAAATAAATTGCGATATGGTATATTCTTTAAACTTCCCTCTACCGTCAACTATCGATTGATAAAGATTTAATGAAACAAAAAACTTTGAAACTAAAATAGGCAACGCAATAAAAAAAACATCTGGCTTTGTAGTGTAGATTATAGCTAACATTACTATCATAAAAACTAAAAAACCTAAGACTCGCAACCCTGAGTAATAGCCATATCGTTTTTTTATAATATTAATATTATTAGAACCACATATAACAGTATATATTGAATTTAATCCTAATGTTATAAAAAAGGAAAAGAATAAAGATAAATTATTTATAAATGCAATTCTTCCTTGCTCTTCAGGTCCTAAATAGTTAATTATCATTATTCCAATTACTATACTATATATAATATCTATAGACTTGGATGATACGCCATATATAATTCGATTTAGCACTTAAACACCATATTTTAAAAGTAGCAGAGGATTATTATATCCTCCATTACTCCTTTACAAACAAATACTCTTTTTAAATTCATCGCCATTGATATCTTTTTCAGATAACTTAGGCTCATTGTCAAATAATGGCCAATCAATACCCAAATCTAAATCATTCCACAAAATAGAATGTTCTGCTGAAAAATTATAAAAATCAGTACACTTATAAACAAATTCAGCTTCATCACTCGTTACGTAGAAACCATGAGCAAAGCCTTCAGGAACCCAAAGTTGACGTTTATTTTCAGCTGAAAGGTAAACTCCAACCCATTGGCCAAATGTTGAAGAATCTTTTCGAATATCCACCGCAACATCGAAAACTTCACCAGAAACGACACGGACTAATTTACCTTGAGTATTCTCGGTTTGGTAATGTAATCCACGTAAAATGCCTTTTTTAGACTTTGAATGATTATCCTGTACAAATTTAGTCGGTTTACCGGTAACCAATTCTTCAAATTTCTTTTGATTCCAAGTTTCCATAAAGAAACCTCGCTCATCGCCAAAAACTGAAGGTTCGATAATTTTCACATCAGGAATACTAGTATCTATAACTTTCATTATTCTTCTCTAATTTAGTATTAAACGTAATCAACTAAATGATCTAATGCTAACTGCCAATTACTTGCTGGAATATTAAATACTGTTGTTATTTTATTAGTATTTAAAGTTGAATTGGCAGGACGTTTAGCTGGTGTTGGATACTCTTCTGTTTTAATTCCTTTAACATCAGGTGATTTAATTAAGAGTTCCTGATTCACTGCTTTATTAAAAATTTCTTGTGCAAACTCGCACCAACTAACATGGGGTAAACCTGAAAAATGATAAATACCATAGTTAGCACTATCAAATAAGTTATCTGAACCCATAATATTTTGTGCTATTTCAATTAATGCCGCAGCAATATCACCAGCATAAGTAGGGCCACCAAATTGATCATTCACTATTCCTAAAGCGTCTCTTTGCTGCGCAAGACGAAGCATGGTTTTTACAAAGTTATTGCCGTATTCACTAAATACCCATGCTGTTCGTAAAATAATATGTCGAGGGCAAGCTTCAGCAACTGCCTCTTCACCAGCAAGCTTGGTTATACCATAGATGCTTTGAGGGTTGACTAAATCAGTCTCTACATAAGTAGAATCTTTTGTGCCATCAAATACATAATCTGTAGATATGTGCAACATAAGTGCGCCAATATCATTAGCGGCCATCGCTAGATATTTAGGACCATCACGATTAATTGCGTATGAAAGTTCAATTTCTTGCTCTGCTTTATCAACCGCGGTATGTGCAGCCGCATTAATGATGACATTTGGTTTAAAAGAAGCGACATAACGACTAACTGCATCTTGCTGAGTAATATCAAGTTCTGCGCGATCAACTGCACAGATTTCAACATTTTTACGCTCCTGCAACAATTTAACTAAGCAACTACCAACTTGTCCATTGCAGCCTGTAATTAATATTTTCATTGTTACATCTCTATCTATCATTAATTAAACGCATTAAATACTGACCATATTCATTTTTCATCATTGGCTCAGCTAATTCTTTTACTTGCAGTGATGTTAACCAACCATTACGCCAAGCGATCTCTTCAAGGCAAGCGACTTTTAAACCTTGAATATTTTGAATTGTTTCAACGAATGAAGATGCTTCATGCAAGCTTTCATGAGTACCTGTATCAAGCCATGCAAACCCACGCCCCAATAATTCAACATTTAACGAGCCGTTATTTAAGTACATTTCATTTAATGTGGTTATTTCTAGTTCACCACGATGTGACGGCTTGACTTGTTTTGCCATTTCAATAACACGATTATCATAAAAATATAATCCTGTTACTGCATAATTTGATTTTGGTTGTAATGGCTTCTCTTCAATAGAAATAGCTTTCATATTGCTATCAAATTCAACGACTCCGAATCGCTCAGGATCTTTTACTTGATAGCCAAATACTGTTGCAACCCCTTGAGATGTCAATTCTTTAGCATGACTAAGTTGTTGTCCAAATGATTGGCCATAAAAAATATTATCACCCAACACTAAGCACACACTGTCATTACCAATAAATTCTTCACCGATAATAAATGCTTGCGCTAGACCATCAGGGGAAGGCTGAATAGCGTACTCAAGGTTAATACCAAAGTCACTTCCATCACCAAGTAGACGGCGAAAACTGTCATTATCTTCAGGTGTCGTAATAATAAGAATATCTTTAATACCCGCTAACATTAATGTCGATAACGGGTAAAAAATCATTGGCTTATCGTAAATTGGTAATAACTGCTTAGATACACCACGGGTAATAGGATACAGACGCGTGCCAGAACCACCCGCTAAAATAATGCCTTTCATAAATAGAGTCCGAGATTAATAATCTCTTAGGTTAGATAAAAACTAACCTAAGATAAAAAGAAAAAAGTATAAATTAATTACCTAAACGCTCACGGTTATATGAGCCATCTAACACTCGACTCCACCATTTTTGATTAGCCAAATACCATTCAACTGTTTTACGAATACCTGATTCAAAGGTTTCAGCTGGTTTCCAGCCAAGTTCACGGGCGATTTTAGAAGCATCAATAGCATAACGGACATCATGCCCAGGGCGGTCTGTCACATAAGTGATCAAATCTTGGTATTGAATAACACCATCTGGTTTATTAGGCACTAACTTTTCAAGCAACGAACAAATAGTTTTTACTACTTCAATATTGGCTTTTTCATTGTGACCACCAATATTATAGGTTTCACCAATTTCGCCTTGTGTGACTACGGTATAAAGCGCTGATGCATGATCTTCTACATATAGCCAATCACGTATCTGCATTCCATCACCGTAAACAGGTAATGCTTTACCGTCTAAGGCATTTAAAATAATTAGCGGAATCAACTTTTCAGGAAAATGGTAAGGACCATAATTGTTTGAGCAGTTAGTTACGATAGTTGGTAAACCGTAAGTACGCAGCCATGCACGCACTAAATGATCACTTGATGCTTTAGAAGCTGAGTATGGGCTTGATGGTTCATAGGATGTTGTTTCAGTAAACAAGTCATCGGTGCCTTCCAAATCACCATACACTTCATCGGTTGAAATATGATGAAAACGAAAGGCTGCCTTACGAGATTCATCTAATTGATTCCAGTAAGCACGTGTTGCTTCTAAAATTGTATAAGTACCAACAATATTAGTTTCAATAAATGCCGCAGGGCCATCAATTGAACGATCAACATGACTTTCAGCAGCTAAATGCATTACTGCATCAGGTTGATGCTCAGCAAAAACACGATCTAACTCTACGCGATCGCAAATGTCCACTTGCTCAAATGCATAACGATCATTGTTTTCAACTTCAACTAATGATTCTAAGTTTCCTGCATAAGTTAATTTATCAACGTTGATCACACTATCTTGAGTATTATTAATAATGTGACGAATCACAGCAGAGCCAATAAAACCTGCTCCACCTGTTACTAAAATCTTCACTTAATCACCTTTACTATAAATGTATATTATTTTTTAAAGTTTCTTATAAAATCAATAACTATAATTAACGCTGAACCTAAAATAACACCAAGAACCAATGCAATCATTACTAAATATGATGTACTAATTTCTTGTAGACGTTGTGTTTTTTGTACTTTTATAACATAAGGGCTATTAATATAAAACTCATGAGAAGTTAGCATCTTTTCTAATTTTATATTTTCTTTTTCAAGAAGTAACAACTTAGGCTCAAATATTGGTAATATATTTTTATCATTTAATATATTTAACTTTTCTTTTAAACCTAAAACCCCAAGACTAACATTGAAAATATCTTTATCATTACTTATATTAGCTAATGGTTTAATTATTTGTGCCGCTTGTGCAATCCTAATAGCATATATTGTCTTATTTTTTTCAATAACAACTTTTTCTTTCGCCTCTAACAATAATTTATTATATTTATAATAAACATCATCTTTATCGTCAGAAATTTCCTTATATATTATTGAGTTTATTTTTTCTAATGCTAGATTTGAAATAAACTTATTATAACCAACCAATATATTATTAATATTTTCTTTATCATTACTTTTATAGCTAGCTTGATGTGTTTTTTCATTTAATGAAAAATTATTAGGATTTATATCCAAACCCTTATTATCATTTGAAAAAATTACTTTATTTTCTAATGAATTATATATACCACTATAAATTTCAAATAATTTCACATTTGAAATTTCATAACTATGCTCGCTCTGATTTAACGTTGTGACAGATATATTTCCTAAAATACTCCACTCTGGTTTCTTCTGAGTAGAATAAAGTAAAGCACAACTAATAAACACACATACACATAATAATATAATTCTTTTATAAGACCATAATAATAACAAACAGTCAGATAGCTCATCTTTATTATTTAGAGAATTAGATTTATCAAAACCATTCTGTGCTTCACTCATATTTTCCCCATTAAAAACACGCTACCGCCCTTGGGATATGCTATACACCCACAAAGCATTAATTCTAATTTTTAAACTTACTCATAACCCCATGCTATAGCATGTAATTACGCCATTAATTTATCACTGTATTGCTGCACTAATTGCCAATCACTTGGACTTAATTCGCTTTTTGCGTCCAATAAGCTTTGTTTTACTTTCTGCTGCATCTGCACAATATCAGTAATACCTTGCAACTCACAATCTGCTGCCGCAAGTGAGATATGCCCACGTAAATAGCCACCAGCAAACAGTTCATCATCCGTTGCGCTGTCAATATTGTCATCAATAAGCTGTAGTAGCTTTTGCTCGTAATCGTGGATCATCTTCTATCCTTGCTGTTAGGCGTAATCAGTTAATGGAATCGGCTTTGGAAAATCCGCTTCAGTTAGTGGTTTTATGCCATAAAAATCACGGAAGGCATCAGAAAGCATTTTGGCACGCTCTGGAATGCCGTGTGTTAAATAGTGGATAACTTGTTCACGTACTTTTAACGTGAAGCCTACCCTATCAGGCTCGCAGTTACCGCTCAAATTATCACAGCTTACTTGATACTTAAAACCACAACTTGCTGATAAAATCCACTCTATCGCTTGCGGTTTAATCTCAACCACTTCAAATTCTGCTTGTACTTCAGCACTACGACCATCAGGTTGATACCAATAGCCATAATCTTCTAATAGTCGTCGTGCTTCGCCAGCGATACACCAATGACCTAGTTCATGCATTGCTGAAGCATAATAACCACGCGCAAATATAATTTGATGGTGCGGGCGTTCTTCAGAGGCAGGAAGATAAATTGGCTCATCGCCGCCTAATAATAGTTCAGTATTTAAGCGCTCTAAAAAGACCTTATTAAACAACTGAATAAGATCGTTATAGTCATGTTTCATATGAATTTTCATTTAATATTTATTGGTAGGTCATAGTAATTTAACCCACGAAGTATATAGGCTTTCCTGCCTTATCGCGAATGCTCATATTAATTTATGCGTTCTCGTCAATATTTATATTGTTACTATTAATTTTATTTTTACATTAGCTCAGTTCATACCAAATTTAATTCTTTTCATTAGAAGTTGAGATACGTCACTAATACAATACTCCAATTCCAGCATTTCATTTTAGGTGTCACATTTATCATGCTGCTTTCAATTTTATACATTATCGGAATTACTGCTGAAGCCATGACAGGCGCATTAGCGGCAGGTAAACGTCATATGGATTGGTTTGGCGTGATGCTAGTAGCAAGTGCAACTGCCATTGGCGGCGGTACAGTGCGTGATATTTTGTTAGGCCACTATCCACTCGGTTGGGTTGCTCATCCGCAGTATTTAGTGATCACTTGCGTTGCAGGTTTGTTGACAACCGTACTCGGTAAATGGGTAGTACGCTTTCACAAGATTTTTATTATTCTTGATGCCATCGGGTTAATTGTATTTAGTATTATTGGTTGCCAAGTCGCAATTACGATGGGGTTATCACCAATTATTTGTGTGGTAGCAGCTGTAGTAACGGGGGTCTTTGGTGGCTTGTTACGCGATATGATCACTCGTCGTAAGCCAATGGTTTTGCATAAAGAGCTTTATGCTTCGGTATCATTTCTGGCGGGAATTATGTATATCACCATGCTGCATTTTAATGTTCCGGCTGATATTACGACGTTAGTCACCTTAGCCGTTGGTTTTAGTCTTCGTATGGCTGCAGTATTCTTCAGTTGGAGCTTGCCAGTATTTAAGTTCGAAGAAGCAAAAGCTTAAAAGCAGGCAAAGCAAGAACGAGGAAAGACAGTAGAGAGTAGCGAGTGACAAGTTACTAATACACTCGCAATCTCGAAACTTATTTTCCTCGCCTTTATATCTTCGGCGTTGTTGTTACTACATCGGCATTTTGACCACGATGACGTAACAGATGATCCATCAGAGTGATCGCTAACATCGCTTCAGCAATTGGCACTGCGCGAATACCGACACACGGATCATGACGGCCTTTAGTGATGACTTCTGCCGACTCACCTTGCTGAGTGATTGTTTCACCTGGCACGCTGATACTTGAGGTCGGTTTTAACGCAATATGGGCAATGATATCTTGTCCTGAAGAAATCCCACCAAGAATGCCACCAGCATGGTTAGTTTTAAAACCTTGTAATGTCATTGCATCACGGTGCTCACTGCCACGTTGTTCAACCACATCAAAACCATCACCGATTTCAACCCCTTTAACCGCATTAATACTCATTAAAGAATGGGCAATATCAGCGTCTAAGCGATCAAATACTGGCTCACCTAAACCAACAGGCACATGACGAGCAACCACGGTAATTTTAGCGCCAATCGAATCACCGTCTTTTTTAAGGTTACGGATCAGTTCATCAAAAGCATCGACTTTATCGACATCTGGACAGAAAAAGGCATTTTGTTCGATTTGCTGCCAATCAACCTTATCAATTTTTACTTCGCCCATTTGAGATAAGTAAGCGCATACTTCGATGCCATGCACTTGTTTAAGGTATTTCTTCGCAACCGCACCTGCCGCAACACGCATTGCTGTTTCACGTGCAGATGAACGACCACCGCCACGATAATCGCGTACGCCATATTTTTGATGGTAAGTGTAATCGGCGTGACCCGGGCGGAATAAATTCTGAATATTAGAGTAATCTTTTGAGCGCTGATCGGTATTTTCAATCAACAATCCAATCGATGTACCGGTAGTTTGGCCTTCAAATACACCTGATAAAATCTTAACTTCATCGGCTTCACGACGTTGAGTGGTATATTTTGAGGTACCAGGACGACGACGATCGAGATCGTGTTGCATGTCGGCTTCTGTTAGTGCTAATCCAGGTGGACAACCGTCAATAATACACCCTAATGCGACTCCATGGCTTTCGCCAAAAGTCGTTACACGAAACAATTGCCCTATGGTATTTCCAGCCATGACTTCCCCTGTAATAAATCTATGCTTACATGCATTTTTAATTATGGTAATCAATACATACTGCAAAGATGTGATTTGAAAAGCAAGGAATAAAGTAAGGGTGAGGAAAAGCAGAGGCGAGTCGCGAGATCATTAGTAACGAGTAACGAGAATGACTCAGCCTATTATTCGTCATCTCGAAAGTTTAGGTACGAAACTATCCGTGATCTACTCACCACGTGATCGAGCCCAAAAGACACCTATACAATTCCATATACAACCACTATAACTCTACAACGCGTGGACAATAGATTCCCTATTTCGTTCGTAACCTCACTGTAGGGAATGACGGGATTGGTTTGGCATTCACTGTAGGACATCGCGTTCGTTGGGTTTGGCATTCACTCAGCCCAATATCCGTCATCTCGAAAGTTGAGGTACGAAACTATCCGTGATCTACTCAATGCGCGCTTGAGCCAAAAAGAAGCCAGTGAAACTCTATAATACAACCACTATAACTCTACAACGCGTGGACAATAGATTCCCTATCTCGTTCGTAACCTCACTGTCGGGAATGACGGATTGAATTTGATAACAAAAAAAGCGACAGGCTTACACCCATCGCTTAATCTCGGAATCTATTAATCTCGATACTCGAAATCTAGTCCCCTACGCTACCGCTAACTCTTTATCCGCTTTTGCTTTACGGAATTTCTTCAGTGATACTGCAACTAATGCTGTTACCACCATACCAGTTGCCATACATAGCAGAGCAAGTAATGGTTTGTTCATTGCACCAAGTAACGCAACTACTGGGCCACCGTGAGCAACGCTGTTGGTGATACCAAATGAGAACGCCATTACTGCCGCAACCATGCTGCCTAATACGTTAGCTGGAATAACAGAGATTGGGTCTTGTGCCGCAAATGGAATCGCACCTTCAGAGATACCGACTAAGCCCATTGCTCCTGCAGCTTTACCTGCTTCAATTTCTGATTGCTCAAAGATATTCAGTTTACGGCCAATCACAGTTGCTAAACCCATACCTAATGGCGCGACAGGGATCGCACATGCCATTGCACCCATAAACTGCGTTTGACCATTAGCAATCATGCCGACAGAGAACAAGAACGCGACTTTGTTAAATGGACCGCCCATATCAAAGCCAGCCATACCACCAAGCACAATACCCAGTAGAATAACGTTACCTGTACTCATTTCAGTTAGTACGGTGTTCATGGTGTGCATCAGGCCAGCAATCGGCGCACCAATGATAAAGATGAACGCACCAGCAATGAATAATGTACCTGTGATAGGCGCAATAAGAATCGGTACTAATGGTTGTAATAACTTGTGGTAATTACGGGTTGCTACCCAACGCACAAAGTAACCGACTAATAGACCTGCAATGATGGCACCGATAAAACCAGTACCTGCGTCTGCACCATAAAATGAACCGTTATTTGCAATCCAGCCGCCAATGAAACCCGGTGCTAACGCGGGACGATCACCAATCGCATACGCTATGTAACCTGCAAGCACAGGGATCATTAACGTAAAGGCGACAACACCAACATCAAGCACTTTTTGCCACATGCTACCTGGTGGTATTTGCATGCCGGCATCCGTTGGCTGTCCACCAATCGCTAATGCCAATGCAATTAACAAACCGCCTGTTACTACAAACGGGATCATGTGTGATACACCGTTCATCAAGAAACGATATAGATCTGAACGGGCTTTAGAAACTTTACTTTCGCCGTCTTCTAAACCATCGCCATTAGCATCAAACGGCTTAGCGACTAACGCTTGTTGAATAACGCCCTTGCCGTCTTTGATCGGTGCTTTAACGCCAGTTTTAATTAATTTTTTACCTGCAAAACGTGCCATGTCGACTTGTTTATCACAACTAACCACAATGGCTTCAGCACGCGCGATTTCTTCTGCGGTTGGTGAATTTTTAACACCGATAGAGCCGTTCGTTTCAACTTTAATTTCATAGCCTAATTCAGCAGCGGCTTTTTCTAACGCTTCTGCAGCTAGGTAAGTATGGGCAACACCAGCAGGACAGCCAGTAACACCAATTAATAAGCCTTTATCTTGAGGTAATGTTGCTACCGTTTGTTTTTCAGCGAGCAATAATGCTAATGCGTCAGCAGGTGTTTTCGCTGCTAAAAATGCATCGATAAAACCATCTTCAATCAGTTTTGATGACAACTCAGCCAATACTTCAATATGGTGATTATCGCCACCATCTGGAGAAGCAATCATAAAAAATAGTTTTGATGGTAAGCCATCTTCTGCGCCATATTCAATTCCACTACGGCTAACACCAATTGCTACTGCTGGCTTAATAACCGCGGCACTCTTAGCATGGGGTAATGCCACTCCATCTTCAAAACCGGTATTTCCTAGCTCTTCACGGGCTTGAATATCTGCTAAAAATTGTGTTTTGTCCGCAACCCGACCTTGTTGAACTAAAATATCTGCCATTTCAGCAAACACTTCATCTTTGGTGGTTGCTTTGAGGTTGAGGTTAATCAACTGCTCATTGATGAGAGTGGTAATCATGTTTTATCCCCGATGATTTATTTATGGACTCGATGACATCGCATCGGCCATCAGCATGGGAGTATTGTCGAATGTTTGCGGTCGATAAAGTAGAGTACAAAACAGGCTTTAACTGGAAATTTGTAACATTGAATCATCAGTGTGAGCTATAACTCATATTTTTCATTGTATATAAAACAAGTTGAATTGATATTTTAATTCAAATAATTCAATTACTTAAATACAAATCATTATTGTTAAATATATAAAACCCATCATAAAATAATTTCATAAACTATCTAAATAAGGCTTTTTGTTGGCTGGAATTTCGATTTTTTAGTGCGGAAGATCACAGAACCAAATATCCGTGATCTACTCAATGCGCGCTTGAGCCTTAAAGAAGCCAGTGAATTCAATAACTCTACAACGCGTGGTTAGTAGATTCCCTATCTCGTTCGTAACCTCACTGTAGGGAATGACGGGGGTAAGTTTGGCACTCACTCAGCCCAATATCCGTCATCTCGGAAGTTGAGGTACGAAGCTATCCGTGATCTACTCAACACGTGTTTGAGCCTTAAAGAAGCCAGTGGAAATAAGGTTTTGAGGGGCGAGGAAAAGCAGTGGCGAGATCCATTATTGCTACTCGAAACTCGCTACGAATATACTCGAAAACTCTAAAACTTGTCCCTGCTCTTCCCTTATTCACCTCCCACCTACAAAAAAAGCGACAGGCTTACACCCATCGCTTAATCTCGCAAGCTCTAAAACTCGAAACTCTAAAACTCGAAAACTCGCTACGAATATCCTCGCAACTTAATTATACGCCCGCGCAAACATACCAGCACAATTAGCTGTATATGCCTTCGCATAAGCTGGAATAAACACTGACTGGCCTTTTTCAAGCGTTAATGTATCGCCATTGTGATGCGTTACAGTCAATGGTGCATCAATCGCAAACAAGATTTCAGCACTGGTATTTTGTAATTCAAGATCATCCACTTGCTTATATACGCTAAATTTAAAATCAGGCACTGGCACAATATAATCTAAACCGCCACCAGCAACGGTTGGTGCTAACAGTAACTGATCAACAGCCATGCTAGTAAACTCAGTGTTTGCCACCAACTCTGGCACATCCATAAATTTAGGCGTCAAACCTGCGCGTAGCACGTTATCTGAGTTAGCCATGATTTCTAAACCAGTACCTTTAATGTAAGCATGTGGTGTACACGCACTTAGGAACATTGCTTCACCCGGTTGCAACGTTAATACATTTAGCATTAAGGGTGCAAATAAGCCGATATCACCTGGGTATTGAGTCGCTAATTCTAATAATAAACTACACAATGGCTGGTCTTGATTCGCATCGCAGTACGCAAGTAATCCTTGCACTGCTGCATCTTTTTTCTCACCTTCAAGTGATAACATTGCAGCAAAGAAGTCACCTAAACCCGCTTCTGTTTGATTAGCTGCTAATGTTGCAACCAGATCGTTAATCACTTCAAGATTTAGTGCTTGAAATAAAGCTACGATCTCAGCAACTTGACGGAAACCATTCATTGCTTGATAAGGCGTTAGTGCAAATACCAGCTCAGGTTTGTGGTTAGGATCTTTGTAGTTACGGTTAGCTGCATTACGGGCAATACCGATCTTTTCTTCTTTTGCATAACCGATTTCAGCTTGATGCTTACTTGGGTGTACTTGTACTGATAGCGCTTTTTCTGCTGCTAATACTTTAAACAAGTAAGGCAATTCAGCAAATTTAGCCTGAGTTTCAGCACCAATAATGGCATCGGGATCGGTCGCAATAAAATCAGCTAAGCGTACCGCTTCACCATTAACCGTGATCACCGAACAACCATTCGCATGTGCGCCCATCCACATTTCCGCTTGTGGTTTTTGGTCTAGGTTTGGAATAGCAAACAGTTGCTCAATTGATGTTACACTGCCCCAAGCATAATCTTGGATCACGTTATCCATCTTAAAAAAGACAGTGCGGGTAGAGTCGGTCATTGTCAGGTCCTATTGTTATTATTGCTCACGATATTGATGGTATGGTATCAACCACATTATTATTGGTGTCATACCTTAACTGACAGCACTATAACAAAACTTAAATGGTTTATTCAGCACAAACTAATAATCTTGTTACCATCACCCCAAATATAAAGTGAATACTATGGACAATGTTTTCTTTAATTTAATTGACTCAGTATTAACTGAACGAGAAAGTTTTAATCGAATTTGGTTCGCCGGTGGAAAAACTCAACCGCCTCAGTTTAGCTATCAAGTTAATTTTCCACGCTTAGAGTTAGTACTTAAAGGGGAATATGTTAACCAACTTGATGATGGTGATAATGGTATTTGCCAAATTAGTTTAATGGGCGGTGATGCGATTTATATTCCACCAAATAGCTGGAACCAACCGAGCTGGAATACCGAATGCTCAGTATTGAGTTTATTGTTTGGTAAGCGTCAATTGGGGTTTAGTTTAGTCAGCAAAACCAAAGATAGCCCTAAGTTCTATGATGTTCAAAAACACTCAATTCAAGCATGGACTGGCCATGCCATCGATTCGATTTTAACCGCGCTTAATATGCTTGCCAGTGAGCCACAACAGCAGCCAATAGATGAACATTTACTGCAAGCATTACTGAGCTACACGCAAAACATGCTTCATGTGCCGTTGCATCAATCAAAAAATCGTACCGAAGATCTCTATCAAGGGATTTGTATTTATATTCAGGAGAATTTTCACCGCGCTATTAGCCGCGATACCATTGCCAATCGGTTTAATATTACTCCTAACCACCTATCGCGTTTATTTCGTCAACAAGGACACATGCGCTTAGCTGACTATATTTGTTGGGTACGGATTGAACGCGCTAAATTCATGCTGCGCCAATATCCATTTCGACTAACCGAAGTGGCAACTCGATGTGGGTTTGTGGATGTGAATTACTTTTGTCGCGTGTTTAAAAATAAAACCGGTCGTACACCGTCTGAATACAGAATTGTCGCCTAACGATTAGTTTGATATTACCTTAACGCTTCAATGACTAATGCTTTTAGATCTTGCGGCAGCTGGGCTAAGGTTAATGCTCTACAATAATCATCATTTAATAAACATTTTGAGAACTGTGCAAAGGCCATGATCACCGCTTTTGGTGGTGGTTTTGGCAATATCATTGCAATTGCACGGTTGATATTTCCGCGTGATGATCCCCAATCAATGGGCTGTTGATGGCACACTATCGCCATCGCAGGCTGTCTGATGCTCTCGTGCATCACATGCGGCAATGCTATTTGAGGCCCCATTACGGTGGCTGAAATGGTTTCTCGATCTAATAATGCTTGTTGTAACGCTGGTTGTTGTTCAGAGCTGATAGCTTGCTGTGCCACCAGCATTTGACTTAACTGCGCAATGGTATCGGCTTTATCACCGTTACCACAACCAATGCTAGTCACTGGAAAATTAAGCTTAAATGGCTCTGGTGGTGAGAATTGTGACAATGATAGTGCGTATTGACTAATAAAATCAGTCAGCACAAGATTTGCTAATTCAGCATCATGTCCTTTGATGATCAATTGGCATAATGCATGCGGTTTATTTGCCAATGCTAGCATTTTAAGAGGTTGAGATACTGGCGCACAGGTTAGTTGACGTACATTAAATAGCTCAACTTGTGCTTGAAAATACGAGGTCAATTTCTTAAGTTGATTAAGTTGGTAAGATGGCAACCCTGCTTCACCACAATAGAATGTGATCCGTCTTTCTAACATCATAATTCCTTTAGAACTGTGGCTTAGCCCAACACGTTTATTCTGCGATTATTGACACAATTGCTGACAACGCTCAATCACTGCGGTTGCATCAACCAATACTTCTTCTATCGTCACACAATGAATGCGACTACCAGTAAAACGAGTCCGTTGTTCGACTTCAATATCAGAAGCAATTAAGACAATATCAGCGTGGGCAATATCTTTGGCGGTTAGAAAGTTTTCTATTCCCATTGCACCTTGGGTTTCAACTTGGATCTTAATCCCCATGTGATGGGCGGTTTTATTAAGGACATCCGCTGCCATATAGGTGTGTGCGATACCCGTTGGGCAGGCTGTTACCGCGACAATTTTCATTTTTAATCCCTGAATATTGTTAAATATAGTGTTACCCAAGTGAGGTAACTAACGGTGCAGAATAGCATAAGAGATAAGATATGAGCGAGGGAAAGAAAGGCGAGGAAAAGCAGTGGCGAGTAGCGCGATTGTTAGTATCGAGACTCAGCTCATTATTCGTGATCTCGGAAGTTAAAGAAACCAGTGAGTTCAATGACTCTACGACGCGTGGATAGTAGATTCCCTATCGCCCTCGCGGGCATTCACTCAGCCCAATATTCGTCATCTCGGAAGTTGAGGTACGAAGCTATCCGTGATCTACTCAACACGTGATCGAGCCTTAAAGAAGCCAGTGAATTCAATGACTCTACAACGCGTGGATAGTAGATTCCCTATCGCCCTCGCGGGCATTCACTGTAGGGAATGACGGAGGAGTTGGTGATCGAGCCTTAAAGAAGCCAGTGAATTCAATAACTCTACAACGCGTGGATAGTAGATTCCCTATCTCGTTCGTAACCTCACTGTAGGGAATGACGGAGGGGGGGTTGGCATTCACTGTCGGGAATGACGGAGGACTAACAAAAAAGCGACAGACTCTTGCCTATCGCTTTTCATTTATTCTCGAAACTCGCTATCTCGATTCTAACAACGTACTGTTACTCTTCGCGCTTTGATTTCCACTTCTTAATACCGTTGCTCTTACCACCAAAGCTTGGCTTATTAGTATCACGGCTTGGCGCAGAAGTACGTGCAGGACGGTCATCGTTATTACGACGCGGTGCATCACTGCGAGCGCCACGGCTGGCATTGCGGCTATGACGATCTTCGTTGTTACGGCTGCTACGGTTAGCACCATCGGGACGACGATTAAACTCACCTGTACCACGGTAAGTTTTAAACTGCTTTTCAGCGGCATGTTTTTCATTACGTGCTTCTTGAGCACGATGATCATATAGCTTAGCGTCAGTCGCTTTAGCAATAGTACGACCTTCAGCATCAGTTTTTGATGCTTCTTCAGTACCGCTTGATTGTGAAATTAACTGCTGAATTTCAGCAATTTCAGCATCCGTTAAATAACGCCATTTACCGTTTGGTAAGCCATCAATAGTAATGTTCATGATACGTACGCGACGAAGTTTATATACTTCATAACCTAACGCTTCACACATACGACGAATTTGACGGTTTAAGCCCTGAGTCAACACGATACGGAATGAGAAGTTAGTCTCTTTAGTCACTTTACAAGGCAAAGTAACCGTATCTAAAATCTCAACCCCTGATGACATTTTTTCAATAAACTCAGGCGTGATCGGTTGGTCGACACGTACAACGTATTCTTTCTCATGCGAGTTACCTGCACGCAGAATTTTATTAACAATATCACCGTCATTGGTTAAGAAAATAAGGCCATCAGACGGCTTATCTAAACGACCAATCGGGAAGATACGCTTACGGTGACCAATGAAGTCAATCACGTTACCTTCAATATGACGTTCAGTAGTACAAGTAATACCGGTTGGCTTATTTAGTGCAATGTAGATTGGACGCTCTTTGCTGCGCAGAGGTTTATCATCAACTAATACTTCGTCGTTATCCATTACGCGCATGCCCATTTCAGGCACGGTGCCATTGATGGTTACACGTCCCTGATCAATCAGCTTGTCCGCCTCACGGCGTGAGCAATAGCCTGTATCACTGATAAATTTATTAAGTCGAACCCCTTTTGGGCTCTGCTGGTCAGTAGAATTTTGTGACATGGTTTTCTTCTATAAAGGGCTTTAGGTCGATCAGGGTAATAAACCACTCAATTGTAGTTTACTTACTCGATAGTTGTTATGAGGGGAGTTTAACTGATTGTGAGGCGAGTAGCGAGTAGCGCGTTTTTAAGCTCGCGCAAACTCGCTACTCGCTACTCGTTACTGATATTATTTACTTTGGTAAATCACCGTGACTAATACGGCCAACATAATCACGCTGCAGTTCTTTTTCTAGCTGCGCTTCAATATAACCTGGCGATTTCGTCTTCGCTGATAACAAGCGGTACATCGCCGGGATCACCAATAGCGTTACTAAAGTGGCAAATGCCATGCCAAAGAACACTACGGTACCCACTGAAATACGACTTTCAGCACCTGCGCCTGTTGATAAAATTAACGGTAATGCACCAAATAGTGTCGTGAAAGCAGTCATCAGTATCGGACGTAAACGACGCACCGAGGCATCAACAATTGCTTGTTCAAACTCAATCCCTTTATCACGCAGTTGGTTAGCAAATTCCACGATCAAAATGCCGTTCTTGGTTACCATACCGATCAACATAATCATCCCGATTTGACTATAAATATTGAGCCCTTGCCCCATAATCCATAATCCAGCCAAGCCACCAAAGATCCCCATCGGCACCGTTAGCATTACCACCAGCGGGTTAATAAAGCTTTCAAACTGCGCCGCTAGCACTAAATAAGCCACCAATAACGCTAACCCAAACACTACTAATATGCTGCTTTGGTTATCACGAAAATCTTGTGATTCACCAGCATAATTAACCGTAATATCTGATGGCAGCGTATCAATCGCTTGCTGATCAAGAAAATCAAGTGCATCGCCTAAGGTGTAACCTTCAGAAAGGCTTGCTTTTAGGGTAATCGATTTCTGTTTTTGGTTATGGCTTAACTTTTGCGCTGATGCCACTTCATCAATTGACGCAACAGTATCAAGCGTAACTAGTTTGCCATTGCTCGCTCGTAAATAGATCTGACTTAAATCAGTTGAGCTGTTAAAACTATTTTCATCACCACGCAGGTAAACATCATATTCTTCACCGCGATCAACAAAAGTGGTTTCACTGCGTCCACCTAGCATCACTTCTAATGTTTCGGCAATTTCAGTGACTGGAATGCCTAACTCAGCCGCACGCTCACGATTAACATTAACCAATAACTCGGGGGTGGTTTCAGCATAATCTAAATCAGCACCTTCCATTAATGGGCTATCTTCAGCAATATGTTTAAGCTTAGTCGCCCACTTAAACAATTCTTGGTAATCCGCGCCACCCAATACAAATTGCACTGGCTCTGAAGATCCCCCACGGAAACCTGGCATCATCGGCATCACCCGTACATCAGGAATACCAGCCAATGTTTTACTGATCATTCCTAACGCTTGTTGCGCACTCACGGTTCGATCATTCCAATCTTCTAATTGCATGATCACAAAGCCAGTTTGATCCCCTGCTCGACCACCAAAGGCTGGCGACTGAATACTGACTGATTTCAATACTCCTTTGCCTAATAACGGTAATAAGCGCGCTTCAACTTGATCCATGTTACCGATCATACGGTTATAACTGGTGCCTTCTGCCCCTTTTACAAACGCAAATAATACTCCGCGATCTTCTTGGGGTGCGAGTTGAGCTGGGATCAGTTTCATTAATCCAGCACTGGCAGCAATACAGCCTAATACCACTAATGGCGCGACAAAACGTTTTTTAACTGCCACGGTTACAATACGACGGTAACCATTTTCGAGCTGTTCAAATTGACGATTTACCCACAGATTAAACCGATTTGGCTTCACATTCGCTTTAAGCAATTTGCTACACATCACCGGCGTTAGGGTTAATGCGATAAGTGATGAGAAAATTACCGCCATCGCCAGTAACACGGAAAACTCAGTAAATAATCGCCCGACCATGCCTTCCATAAACGAGATCGGCAAAAACACCATCACCAATACCGCAGTAGTCGCAATAACCGCAAATCCCACTTCACGAGTACCTTTATAGGCCGCAAGTAATGGTGATTCTCCTCGTTGTAAATGGTGAAAAACGTTTTCAACCACCACAATCGCATCATCGACCACCAATCCAATCGCTAGAATTAACGCCATCAGAGTCAGTAAGTTGATTGAAAAGCCAAAGAAATACGCCGTAATAAACGCCGAAATTAATGAAACTGGCACTGTTACAGCAGGAATTAAAGTTGCCCGTACTTGACCGATAAAGATATACAGCACCAAAATAACCAGCGCGCCGGTGACTAACAGCGTGTTATACACTTCATTGATCGAGCGTTCGATAAATACCGTTGCGTCATAATCTATGGTTAGCGATGCGCCTTGCGGCAAAAACTTTTGCATCTTTGCCACTTCAGCGCGCACTTCTTTAGCAACATCAAGCGGGTTAGCATCTGACATCGTTACAATGCCTAAACTTAAATTAACCACGCCGTTACTTTTAAAGGTCGAATTTTCGTTTTCAGCACCAATGCTGACATCTGCAACATCTTTAAGATAAATCGGTGTACCCGCTGCTGTTTTACGGATCACTAAATACTTAAAATCATTAACGGTTTTATATAAACGTGCAGTACGTACTGACATCACCGTTTGATCATTACGTACTTCACCACCGGGTAATTCAACGTTTTCATCTTTTAGTGCATTAACAATATCTTTAGTGGTAATGCCACGCCCTGCCATTAATACTGGTTGTAGCTTGATATACATGACTTTGTATAAAGCACCACTCAAACTGACTGAGCTAACACCGTCTAATAGGCTAAATCGATCTTCTAATACTCGCTGTGCATAATCTGTCAGCTGAGTACGATCCATCTCTGATGACGATAGATTAATGTAGATTGCAGGCTCACCCGAACCATTATCTTTTGAGACAATTGGATCGTTAGCATCATCAGGTAGTCGACGCTGGGCACGAGCAACAGCATCACGAATATCACTCACTCCCTCGGTCAGATCCCAGTCCATATTGAACTCAACTGTGATCCGCGACATGCCATTACGGGTAATTGAGGTGATATTTTCGATACCACTGATGCCAGATAGCTCATCTTCAATCGGCGTGGTAACTTGGCTTTCCATTACCGAAGCTGATGTGCCTTCATAAGTGGTCATCACAGTTACAACAGGGCTTTCAACATCTGGCATCTCACGTACAGCCAGTTTCGAGAAAGACACAATACCAAAGACACACAACAACAAACTTAATACGATCGCAACCACAGGTCGCTTGACTGAAATATCAGATAACCACATTAGCTTGCTACTCCAACCGCTGGAGTGATGTCTTTAATAGTGATGCCGTCACGCATATTGACTAACCCTTGCACCACAATTCGCTCGCCGATGTTAAGGCCTTTTTTGATCACTACGTTGTTATCAATACGCTCGCCAAGCTCTACTAAGGTGCGATGAACTTGCTGTTGATCATCAACAATATAAACATAACGTTTAGTACCTGAATACTCTAACGCTTGCACAGGAATAATCGCCTGTTGCTGCGGAATAAAATTAATATCGGTCGCAAGTAACATTCCAGGCTTTAAGGCATGATCTTTATTTTCAAATACCACCCGTACTTTTATATTGAGTGAATCGGGCTGAACACGTGAATCAATCGCTTGAATTTGACCGACAAATGCTCGATCGCCCCATGCTTGGCTTTTAGCAGTGACGTTAATGCCAACCTTTAAAAAGGAGATATATTGTTCTGGAACTTCAATATCCAGACGCATAGAAGAAAGGTCATCAAAATTAAACAGCTCACTGCCTGCCGCTGTCATGTGTCCCGGACTAAAGTCATACAATCCAATAGTGCCATCAAATGGAGCGCGAATAGCATGATCGTTAAGATTAGCAAGCGCCGCTTTTAAACGTGCATTAGCAATACTAACGCTGGCAGCTTGAGCATCAATCTCGGTTTTAGTAATTGCACCACGACTTAGCAACCGTTCAAATTGCGCTAATTTACGTTGCTCATCATTACGATATGCCAATGCTTCATCGTAAGCCGCAGCAGCTTTATCATCATCAAGTTGGATCAGCAATTGTCCCTTGCTAACTGTCGTATTGACAGGAACAGCAATGGTTTTGATTTTAGCAGATACTTCTGTCGCAACATTCACTGCTTGTTGAGCGTGCAATTTACCTACTAAAGATAACGATTGAGCGACGGCAACCGAGCTCACTTCACCGGTTGTAACAGAGACAACACGTTGTGAACGCTGTGGCTGTGATTTATTTTGCGCAGCATGTGACGTTCCTTGAAAGTAAAAGTAACTACCTGATAATACTGCGGCGACTAATACTGCTACGGCCATTTTTTTCATTTGCTAAAACCATTATAAAAATCCTAGCCGAATAATATCTGAACTCGAGCTTAAATAACGTCAAGAAATGTAAAGTTAAGCAAAAATTCGCTTAATGATGAAAAATTCAGCAAGTATTCGATAATTATAATAAAAAAGGTTTACAGCGCGGAAATGTTTGTTATTATCCGCCCCGCACTTGTGGTGGGGTTCCCGAGTGGCCAAAGGGAGCAGATTGTAAATCTGCCGGCACTGCCTTCGAAGGTTCGAATCCTTCTCCCACCACCATCATTTTGAAAAGTTGTTTTAACGACTTTTTAGTAATTAAAGTGGCCTTTAATTACCAGAGCTTCAACTAATTATAGCAACATCCCGTGGTGGGATTCCCGAGTGGCCAAAGGGAGCAGATTGTAAATCTGCCGGCACTGCCTTCGAAGGTTCGAATCCTTCTCCCACCACCATCATTTTGAAAAGTTGTTTTAACGACTTTTTAGTAATTAAAGTGGCCTTTAATTACCAGAGCTTCAACTAATTATAGCAACATCCCGTGGTGGGATTCCCGAGTGGCCAAAGGGAGCAGATTGTAAATCTGCCGGCACTGCCTTCGAAGGTTCGAATCCTTCTCCCACCACCATCATTTTGAAAAGTTGTTTTAACGACTTTTTAGTAATTAAAGTGGCCTTTAATTACCAGAGCTTCAACTAATTATAGCAACATCCCGTGGTGGGATTCCCGAGTGGCCAAAGGGAGCAGATTGTAAATCTGCCGGCACTGCCTTCGAAGGTTCGAATCCTTCTCCCACCACCATCATTTTGAAAAGTTGTTTTAACGACTTTTTAGTAATTAAAGTGGCCTTTAATTACCAGAGCTTCAACTAATTATAGCAACATCCCGTGGTGGGATTCCCGAGTGGCCAAAGGGAGCAGATTGTAAATCTGCCGGCACTGCCTTCGAAGGTTCGAATCCTTCTCCCACCACCATCATTTAGCCAGTTGCTTTGCAGCTGGCTTTTTCATATCTACAATAAACTGCCGCTAAACGATCAACAAATCAAACCAAACTGTAACATATGTGTAATAATGCATACATCACTGGTATTGTTTATGGATCGTTATGACACAAGCATCACGCCACACCAACATCGATTGGCAACATGTTAAGGTACTGATTATTGACGATCAGCTATCTTCTGCATTACTGATCCAAAATATTCTACACAGCATTAAACTAACAACGGTTGATATCGCAACCTGCAGCAACACTGCCCTTCAATGCTGTCGCACCACTAGCTATGATTTAATTCTAATCGACTTTCATCTTGAACCTCATATTAATGGCAGTGAACTTCTTGCTGCAATAAGAAAAAGCAATAGCATTAGTTCACATTGTGGAGTGGTATTTATCTCTGGCGATCGCACCCCTGAAGTTATTGTGACCTCAATGACAATGGATGCAGATAGCTTTCTAAGTAAACCGTTAAATATCGGTATGCTAAAACAGCGCGTGGTTACGGTTTACCAAGCCTGTTTACTTCGTCGACCAATTTATACCGCGATAGAAAATAATAATATTCCGACTGCAATTACATTATGTCGGCAGTTACTACAACAACAGGGTCATAATCTTGAGATTGAGATTTTATTGATTGATTTATTAATCAAACAACAACAGTGGTCGCAAGCACAGCAATTATTAACCTTATTTAATCAACACAGCCATAACCATAAACTAGTATTGCGCCAAGCACAGTTAACCCATCTGCAAGGTGATACTTCAGCCGCTATTAGTATGTTGCAAACGCTGATTAAGCAGGTGCCACTATTTGTTGATGCCTATGATGAATTGGCAACCTTATTACAACAACAGCAGCAAGACGATAATGCCAAAGTAATAGCTTATAAAGCATTGTTATTAACCCCAACTATTAGCCACCGTTCATTATTGGTTGCCCAACTCGCGGTTAATACCAACGATCAATCTTTGTTTATTAAGGTAGGTAAAACATTGGTCAATCATTTACCGATTATTGATGATGATTGGATCGTATATCTTGCTCAATACACTGCACAATTTGAACAACTCCACAGCCAGCAATTATCACTCCAGCGACAACAACAATTAATCAAACAGCTTAAAAAGTTATTCCAGCAAGCAAGTCGATGCTTAAGCCACAATCAAAAAATACACCTAATGGCATTTCGGCATATTGCCTTGGCAAGGTTTACTGCAACTCAGCAAGCCTTAACAACCAAACGGCGATTGTTACATGGCTTAAAAAGGTATTTTGGGCAGATGTCGCAAGCCCCTTCAGTAATAATGGTTGATGCACTACCATTATTAATTCACTTTGGGGAAACACGTCTAATTGGCGAGATATATCAAATATTAATGACGCGAACAGTATTAGATCCACACAGTCACTATCGTATGGCACAATTACGGCAAAATAAATTTCTGGTTGAAAATGTACGTTTGTTAGTTGATCAACTCGCCACCGCAAAAGCCACAATAACGCTCGATCCACAACGAGCTTACTGTATATATCAAACCATTTTACGTGATTATCCTTATAGTACAGAAGCTCATTTAGGCCGTATTGCTAGCTTACTTGTGCAACAGCAAGTGAACCACTTACACATAACCACTAGCCTACAACAACTGAAAAAGATGCCATTGCCATCACCGTTATTAGAATGGTTTAGACAACTTCAGTTTCAATATAACGATCAGCACATCATCAGTTACGATCAATTATCGCCGTCATCATTATCATCGGCTGGCTTATCTGATGCGCCCTGAGCATATTTCTCATTTCGATGTTGCTGAGCTTGTTCTTTTCTTAATCGAGACGCTCGCTCTTGTTCCGACTCAGAGCCAAACAAACGCTTCATAAAATCAAACATGATGATGTCCTATAGTTATCTTGGTGTAATACGGTTATTAGCGAATAAAGCGATTATAGATAAACAGTAATATCAACGCGCCAGCAGTGGCTATAATGATACTACCAATATTAATCCCACCCGCAGCACCTAGCCCTATCAAAGAGCCAATCCAGCCTCCGGCTAAAGATCCTGCAATACCTAAGCCACACGTTGCTATCCAACCGCCACCATCATTACCAGGCATTAACCATTTTGCTAATGCACCAGCAATAAGACCTAAAATAATCCAAGAAATAATCCCCATATTAGCGCTTCCTTCTAGTTATAAATTAAATAAAATACCTACTCATTAGTGTTATATATGAGCTAATCATTTAAAAACAATAACTTGTCATAAACGATATCGGCATCTTTATCATAGACCTGCAATAATCATTATGCTCAAATAAAGCGATCATTTAATTAACCTCAGCGTTAATTGTTATGATCATATATTGAAGTGATGATCGATATGCTAGTATCTGTAACCAATAATTATTCACCGTTATGGACACTAAATATGAAAGTTATTTCTTTTAACATCAATGGGCTACGTGCTCGCTTACATCAACTTCAAGCTATTATCGATAAGCACCAACCTGATGTTATCGGTTTACAAGAAATTAAAGTTCATGACGAAGCATTTCCGCTCGCCGATGTAGAAGCAATGGGATACAAAGTGTATTTTCATGGCCAAAAAGCCCATTACGGCGTGGCTATGCTTTGTAAACAAGAGCCTATCAGTGTACAAAAAGGCTTTCCGACTGATGATGAAGATGCACAACGTCGCATGATCATGGCAACTTTTTCTCAGCCTAATGGCACGAATATTACGGTAATGAACGGCTACTTTCCGCAAGGCGATAACGTTAGCCATGAAACCAAGTTTCCAGCCAAAGAAAAGTTTTATGCCGATCTAATGCACTACCTTAATAATAGCCATAAGGTTGAAGATGAACTGATCATCATGGGTGATATCAATATTAGTCCGACGGATTTAGACATTGGTATTGGCCCCGTTAACGCTAAGCGATGGCTAAAAACAGGCAAGTGTTCGTTCCAACCGATTGAACGCCAGTGGTTAAAAACATTACTTGATTGGGGCTTTATCGATACATTCCGTCAATTGCACCCAACGGTCGATGATCAATTCTCATGGTTTGATTATCGTTCTAAAGGTTTTGTGGATAATCGAGGGCTACGAATTGATGTCATTCTAGCCACGCCAACATTAGCTCAACGTTGTATTGAGTCTGGTATTGACTACCCATTACGTGGCATTGAAAAGCCCTCAGATCATGCACCAATTTGGTCTACTTTTAGCGACTAATAGTACTATTGGCCGACAATAGTCATCATTAACATCGCTATTAGTATCGAAACGATATCAAGTGATTTCCCTCTAAAGCCGACTATTTTGATAGCGGCTTTTTATTGAGTTTACATATATATTCATTATTATTCGCCAATGATACTTACATAGCATGGAAATAAAGAATATATAATCAGATAACACATTCACCCCAAAAATATAAAAAAAGTTGAATCAATCTTCTTTTAGTCGCATAAAAATATTAAAAAAGATCATGCAAAAATATAACTCATTGATTTTTAAAGTTGCTTATTTTTGTAACCAACATCAAAATATTATGAAATAAAATTACATTAAAATTTTTTTTAGTTTTCTCAAAAAAATTATACCTTTAAAATTCAACTGATTACATTATTTTGCAATGTCATAATATGTCTAATCTTGTTATAAATTTTCACCGCAATGATCTAGATCAAGTTTATGATTCACGACCTTTGCTATTATTCTCATAGCCTAACTTAAACCATAAAGAGCACCCCTGTGAAAATGGAAACTAATCCTTTTGACTCGCTGATGCCACCAGCTATGGCACATAAGGCCGAAGAAGTCGGCGTTTATAAAGCTACAAAACATCCACTACAGTCATTCTTTTTAGCGATAACTGCTGGTGTGTTTATTTCAATTGCTTTTGTGTTTTACACAACAGTAACTACTGGCGCTGGTGATATGCCTTGGGGGATGTCTAAGTTTGTTGGTGGTCTTGCATTTAGTTTAGGTTTAATCCTAGTTGTAATCTGTGGCGGTGAGCTTTTTACCTCTTCAGTATTAACCACAGTTGCTCGCGCAAGCAGCCGTATTACGACAGGCCAGTTAATGAAAAACTGGGGCATTGTTTACTTCGGTAACTTTGTCGGCGCAATATTCTTTGTTGTGTGTATTTGGATTGCAAAACAACACCTTGGCGCTGATGGCCAATGGGGTATTAACGCAATGAAAATCGCTCAACATAAGCTTCATCATGGTTTTGGACAAGCTGTTGTTTTAGGTATTCTTTGCAACCTCATGGTTTGTCTTGCCACGTGGATGACTTTTTCATGCCGTAGTGCCACTGATAAAGTAATGGTTATGTTGTTACCTGTTGCGATGTTTGTTGCCAGTGGCTTTGAGCACTGTATTGCAAATATGTTTATGATTCCAATGGGTATCGTGATCCACACTTTTGCAAGTCCAGAATTTTGGACTATGGCTGGCGTTAATCCCGCTCAGTTTGCAGATTTAACCGTACATAATTTTGTTGTAAACAACTTAATCCCCGTTACTATTGGTAATATCATTGGTGGTGGTGTGTTGGTTGGTATGACATATTGGGTTATTCATCGTCGTCCAGAACTTAAAGGCAATAGCCACCACTAAGTTCGACACGATAACACTTATTTTTTTCTACTGAATAGTATAGGTAGGTATACAATGGCAGAGCAATTTGCTGCATGGGAAGGCTTCACAGCTGGTGATTGGCAGAACGAAGTAAACGTTCGTGACTTTATCCAAAAGAACTACACTCCTTACGAGGGTGACGGCTCTTTCCTTGAAACAGAAGCAACTCCAGCTACAGCTAAACTTTGGGAAGCTGTAATGGTAGGCATCAAACAGGAAAACGCGACTCACGCACCTGTTGATTTTGATACTGACGTTGTTTCTACTATCACTGCACACGACGCTGGTTACATTGACCAAGAGCTTGAAACTATCGTAGGTCTTCAAACTGACGCGCCTCTTAAGCGTGGTTTGATCCCTAACGGTGGTATCCGCATGATCGAAAACTCATGCAAAGTATACGGTCGTGAACTAGATCCTACTATCAAGAAGGTTTACTCAGAGCTTCGTAAAACACACAACCAAGGTGTTTTCGATATCTACACTCCTTCTATCATCAAATGTCGTAAGTCTGGTGTTCTAACTGGTCTTCCAGATGCATACGGCCGTGGTCGTATCATTGGTGATTACCGTCGTATCGCTCTTTACGGTATCGACAAGCTAATGGCTGACAAGCTAGCTCAATTCAAATCTCTAGAAGAAATGTTTGAGAACGGCGAAGATCTTCAAATGACTATGCAACGTCGTGAAGAGATCTGTGAGCAACACCGTGCACTTGGTCAAATTAAGACTATGGCTGCTAAGTACGGTTGTGATATCTCTCTTCCTGCTGCAACTGCACAAGAAGCTGTACAGTGGACTTACTTCGGCTACCTAGCTGCTGTTAAATCACAAAACGGTGCTGCAATGTCTCTAGGTCGTACTTCGACTTTCCTAGACATCTTCATCGAGCGTGATATCGCCGCTGGTAAGATCACTGAAGCACAAGCGCAAGAAATGATCGACCACTTCGTAATGAAGCTACGTATGGTTCGTTTCCTACGTACTCCTGAATACGATGAGTTGTTCTCTGGTGACCCAATCTGGGCAACAGAATCAATGGGTGGTATGGGTCTTGACGGTCGTACACTAGTTACTCGTTCAAACTTCCGTTTCCTAAACAGCCTATACACAATGGGTCCTTCTCCAGAGCCAAACATCACTGTTCTTTGGTCTGAGAAACTACCTGTAGGCTTCAAGAAGTTCTGTGCGAAGGTATCTATCGATACTTCTTCTATCCAGTACGAAAACGATGACCTAATGCGTCCAGACATGAACTCTGACGATTACGCTATCGCTTGTTGTGTATCTCCAATGGTTGTTGGTAAGCAAATGCAGTTCTTCGGTGCTCGTGCTAACCTTGCTAAGACTATGCTTTACGCAATCAACGGCGGTATGGATGAGAAGCTTAAGATCCAAGTAGGTCCTAAGACTGACAAAGTAACTGCTGAAGTTCTTGACTACACAGATACAATGGATCGTCTAGATCACTTCATGGATTGGTTAGCAACGACTTACGTTTCTGCGCTAAACGCTATTCACTGGAGCCACGACAAGTACAGCTACGAAGCATCGCTAATGGCTCTACACGATCGTGACATCAAGCGTACAATGGCTTGTGGTATCGCTGGTCTTTCTGTTGCTGCTGACTCACTATCAGCTATCAAATACGCAACTGTTAAGCCTATCCGTGACGAAGATGGCATCGCTATCGATTTCGAAATCGAAGGTGACTATCCTAAGTTCGGTAACAATGACGCACGCGTTGATGACATCGCATGTGACCTTGTTGAGCGCTTCATGAACAAGATCCGTACTCACAAGATGTACCGTGATGCGATCCCTACTCAGTCTATCCTAACTATCACATCTAACGTTGTGTACGGTAAGAAGACTGGTAACACGCCAGACGGTCGTCGTGCAGGTGCTCCTTTCGCACCAGGTGCTAACCCAATGCACGGTCGTGACGAAAAAGGCGCTGTAGCTTCACTTACTTCTGTAGGTAAACTACCGTTTGCACACGCTAAAGATGGTATTTCATACACATTCTCTATCGTTCCAAACGCACTAGGTAAAGATCTTGATACTCAAGAAACTAACCTAGCTGGCCTAATGGATGGTTACTTCCACCATGAGTCAGGCATCGAAGGTGGTCAACACCTAAACGTTAACGTTCTTAACCGCGAAACTCTAGAAGACGCAGTTAAACACCCAGAGAACTACCCACAGCTAACTATCCGTGTATCGGGTTATGCAGTGCGTTTTAACTCTCTAACTGCTGAACAGCAGGCTGACGTTATCGCTCGTACATTCACAGCGTCTCTATAATATAGATTCTTCTGTGTAGGAAGCTTACTTCCTAATAAAAAACCGGCTTATATAGCCGGTTTTTTTATATCTCAACTTTATATGCAATGAAACACACTGTTACATTTTTTATGTTGTCCACATCATACTTTATCGTTAACCTGCGCAAAAAAACACCCATCAGTTGCACTTATTTGCTTCCACATTGCAAGGATACGACTTTCTAATGCGAAGAACTCAATCGGTATTGATTGTCGACGATAGTAGTATTATCCAACAAACAACCAAGCTTATTTTAGTCAATGGCCAATTTCAAAGTGCCAATATTTTTTGTGCATCTAATGCCGCTGAAGCGATCAAATATTGTCAACAGCAACGCTTTGATATTTTGTTTCTTGATTTCAATCTTGGTTTTGGTAGCACTGGATTACAACTGCTTGAACGCCTCCATCACAATGAGTTATTAAATCATTCTCCGCTCATTTTTATCCTTACAGCTGATGACTCTCCAGCGGTATTAATGGGGTTTTCTGAATACCAACCAGATGATTATTTGGTTAAACCACTACGTTTAAGTACCTTACAGCAACGTTTAGAATACAGTTTTGAACTACGTGCAATAAACGATCGGGCTTTTGCTCATTATCAACAGGTTGGCATAAGTGGTATTGAATCAATGTGTACCCAATACACGCCGCCGCTTGCAATTCACTGCACCACTATGACCGCGATAGCTAAACGGCTACTTAATCAAAAACAGCCGCATTTAGACACTGATATTTTAGCTTTATTAACATTAATTCAACGGCTATATCAAAGCTTGCCAGCACAACTGTTATTAATCCAATTATGGATACAGCAACAAAATTTTAAGGCGCTTAATCCATTATTAACTCAATTACGCCATGCATACCCCAACCATTTAATGCTGCTTGAATACAGTGCCAGTGCCGCGCTATTACAAAATAAAATCACTCAGGGTTATGATTTTTGGTTACAAGCGCATAATGTTAGCAAAAATAATCTGCAACGCCTGTTTGGTTTATTATGGATAGAATCTCATTTTCAAAACCACAGTGCGATGCAGCAACATTTACGTGAAGCAATTTCTTATCTTCGCTATTCAGTGTGGGATAAACCGTGTTATCACGCGTTTATTATCTGGTTGCAATTGCAGCATAGTGATAAAAAAAGCTTACCTATCGAACGCTTATGGCGCACAATCAGCCAACAAAAAACCATCACTAAACATGAACGGCCTTTTATTTACTTACTCCAAGCATGGCAGTATTTAGATAGTAATAATAATCTTGGAGCCTATAAAAGTTATAGCGCTGCAATGGATGCTATTCACCATATAGACCCAGAAAACCACAGTTTTGAATTTGATGCGATTGCACTTTGTATTAGCAAACGCCTAGCCATGACGCGTCATCAAACTGCCTGTTATCAGCGTTTACAGCGCAACCTGCTCCAACGTCAAAATGAACCACATTCAATCATAAAAAATATGTGGTTAGAAACAATGCAACCGACATCAGATCATCGAACAGATGAGCAATATCGTCATGCACTGAGGCTAGTAAAACAAAAATATTATGTTGAAGCAGGACAAGCGATATTACAACTCTGGCCCTATTATCGTTTTGATGAAGTATTAGCACGCTGCTTAGTTGAATTGTCGTCTCGTGGGCATGTAGACAATGAACCACAGCATCAGCAATGGATTAAAGAAGCCAGATGGACTTTTGAATCGCAGGATTTTAAACCTGAATGGTATTTAAAATTAAAAGCCCAATATCGCAGCCTACAACGGCCTTTATATTAATTTGTTATTTTAGGTATTTATCAATGCGAATTTTCACATTATGGCTAACGTTAACAATGTTAATATTAAGTTTTAGTGTTCATGCCAAGCCATCAAGTGACATCGCAGAAAAGCCGATTATCACTGTTGGCTATACCTCATTTAACTGGGCACCGTTAGCTTTTAAAAAAAATAACAAGATTATTGGCTTACTGCCGTCGCTAATGGATGCAATAGCAGCTAAAGCTGGCTATCAAGTTCGAAGTATTTGCTACCCAAGCTTTAGTGAGATGGTATCGGCATTTAAGCGTAATAAAGTCGATTTATTGATTGGTGTTGCTCCAACGTTAGATCGTCAAAAATATATGATTTTCAGCGATCCTATTTTAAGTACTTCATTTGCAATGCTTAGTGCTTCATCAAAGCATACGAAACTATCCGACCTAAAAAACACCATCATTAGTATTGAAAATGGTTTTGCTATTGAACAAAAAATAGTTGATATGCAATTAGCAGATCAAATTCTTTCTATGCCATCAACTAAAGTAGCACTGAATGCTGTAAAGAAAGGCTTGGCAGATACTTATATTGGCAATGGTTTAATATTACAAAATTTATACACTTATGGTGATTTACAGCATTCGTTATCTTTCTCGCCCTTAACAGATCTTCCTTTTGAGCGGTTGTATATCACAGCAACTAAAAATCACCGTTCGCTTATCAACAAGATAAACCAAGCCTATGATCAATTACCAGAATCAGAACTGACTGAGATTTATGATCATTGGCTGACAAATAAACAAAAAAAAATGTTGGGAGATCCCCATGAGTTGCATTTAACCGCAGCCGAAACAAATTACTTACAGCAACACAAAAATATTCGTATTGGTTATCAATTCCCAATATCGGTGACACTAGGTATTAACGACACTATTTTACGCCAACTCAAAGAGACACTGGAGCATATTACTCAAAAGTTAAACATCACAGCGACCATTACCCCGATCGCTAATTATCAAGATGCTAAACAGCAATTAGCAGATAATAAAATTGATATTATTGCCGCTATTGTCACGACAAGAAAACGTCAGACAGAGGTCGCCTTCACTGTGCCTTATAGTCGAGATAAGTGGGTAATGATCGATCGTATTAATCATAAAAAATTAAAACGTATTGATTCAAGCGACACTATTGGCGTACTAGCATCAAGTTTTGGAGCAAAACTTGTTCAAGAATATTACCCGACAGCGAAAGTGCATCAATTTAAAACCAAACTCGAAATCCTCAAAGCTGTTACCGATGGCAAGATTAATTATGGTGCAATTTCGTTCTCAAATGCCCATTTGCTGATTCAAGATAATTTTTTAGGACAATTAAAAATCGTCGCAAGCCAGTTAGATGATCATGCTCTTAACGTCGCTTTTGCCGTTGAGCCTAATAATTTAATTTTGCGTAATATTTTTAATAAAGCGATTGATTCCTTCCCTCCAGAAACACTCGATGATATTCAAAAAAAATGGCACACAGTAACGCTTAAAGCTGATGGAAACTACCATCAGCTAGTGACAATTATCATCATTTTTGGGTTAGTGATTTGCTGTATTATTGGTGCGATTACGGTTTGGAACCGTCGCTTAACCAATGAAATAAAACACCGTAAAGCAGTTGAAGATAAATTAACTTACTTAACCAATAATTTTGATGGCGTATTAATCCAGCATCACCAAAAAAGTGATGATCCTATGGATATTGATATCCTGTTTATGAGTGAAAAAATCATTGATTTTACCGGCACATCAGCAAGTAAATTTTATTTTTTTCCCAAATTGCTGCAACAGCGAATGGCTTTACGCGATGATTATCAAACCTTACTTACTGCGATGCGTAATGCGGTCAAGCAAGGCTATTGGCGAACAGAACTTCAGCTAAATACGCAAGAAGGCAATAACTCTCGTTGGATTGAACTGCGTTGCCAAATAACGCCTTCAACAACAGGCTGGCAGTGGAACAGTATTTTGATTGATATCACTCAGTTAAAACACCAACAACTGGCATTAACCGCAGCTAAACAAAAATCACAAGCAGCAACGACTGCTAAATCACGTTTTTTAGCGATGATGAGTCACGAGATTCGCACCCCGATCAGTGGCATTATTTGTTTATTGGATTTAATGAAGCCTTATTCACAACAACCTGAATTACAACAAATCCACCAAAACCTCACCCTCTCAAGCGAAAATTTATTAAATATCGTCAACGATGTATTAGATTTTTCAAAGCTTGAATCGAAAAAACTCAAGCTCAATATGCGTAATAAACAACTCATTAAAATTGCCACAATTTTAGTGCAGCCCCATGCTATTCATGCCGCGCAAAAAGGGCTCGACTTTAAATTATGGATTGATCCTAATATCGCCCACAGTTTACTCTTTGATAGCATGCGTCTTAAACAGGTACTTAATAACTTACTCAATAATGCGATTAAGTTTACTGCTAGCGGCACGATTAAACTTGAGATAAATCTATTATCTCAACATGATAACCAGCAGATCATTAGTTTTAAAGTTACTGATACTGGCATTGGTATTTCTGCGCAAGATATCAATAAATTATTTCAACCTTTTGAGCAACTAGACCAAGACAGTGCTCGCCGTTATGACGGAACAGGGTTAGGACTTTCAATCTGTCACCAATTGATCCAACTTATGGGTGGCACTATCACGGTGGCAAGTCAGCCAGATCAAGGCACAAGCTTTACTATTACACTAGGGTTTGATGTTTGTCAGCCAACTGAAACTAAGTCATTACACAAACACTGTGGACTATTAGCCATGGTAAATGATTCGATTTTGATCAATTACCTGACAGCTTGGCAATGTCCAATTACGGTATTAACCGCGACCACCAAAGAACAACTGGCAGCCGCGGTATCAATACAATGCATTGATACACTGTTTGTTCCTCAATCATGGGTCATTGAGCATAATATTGATTTAAATTGGATTGCGATTAACTTGCCGTCGGTAAATTGGATCACCATTACTTCAGCAGATGTAATGCTTACTTCCAACATCAATGCCCGTAACATTTCATTGAGTCCATTACTGCCTAACCAGCTATATCGAGCATTAACTCAACCGTTTCAACCTTATGATAATGATAGTCAGTGTACATCGACTGTCCTAGCTCCTCTTACTCGTGAGCAAGCTATCGCTGAAAATCGTTATGTATTGGTGGCAGAAGATCATCCAATAAACCAACAGATACTTAAGCAACAATTAGAGCAGCTCAATTATGCCGTTGATATTGTTGATAATGGTAAACAAGCGTTAGTCGCCTTAGCCAACAATAATTACAGTCTTTTATTAACCGACTGCCATATGCCTGAAATGGATGGTTATGAGCTGACAAAAACAATTCGAGAGCAAGAACAACAACACACCACAAGTTATACTTTGCCGATTATTGCTGTTACCGCTAATGCCCTTACTAATACTGATCGTTTTAGAGCAATGGGATTTAACGACTATTTAATTAAGCCCTTAAAACAGCAACAGTTAAAAACAGTATTAGCTCGATGGCTAAAACCATCAACAACAATGAATCCGACTAAAATATTACCACAATCACCTCAGGAAAATATTGAGTCACCACCGGCATCAACACCAATGATGATGGTTGATATCAATGAATTACAGCTGATTTTTGGTGATAAAGAGTTGTGTCAGACATTGCTCCAACAATATTTGACCGCTTGTATTGATGATTTAGAGCAACTAAATACCGCTATCACACAACAAAATAATGATAATATATTTATGGTCAGTCATCGCATCAAAGGGGCTGCACGAATGATGGCTTTTCATCAATTAGCACAGGTTGCTAATGAGCTTGAATCATGCTCTCAAAAAATTCAAACAAACAAGACTGACTTACAGTCGTATTACACTGATATTGAAAAATTAATCAAACAATTATCCCTACAAATTCATAGCAATTAGGATCGAAATATGAACATATTATTGATTGAAGATCATGACTTTCAACGTCAAGTTCTTGCTACCCAATTAGCTCATCTGATCGATCCTAATTTAGATCAAATACATTGTGCAGCAAATGGCATCGACGCCTTAGCAATCATGAAAAATTATCAGCCACAATTATTATTGTGCGATCTCAATATGCCACAAATGGATGGCATCAGTTTTCTTGGTCACCTCGCAGAGCAGCGATTTAACGGTAAGATTATTATTACCAGTGCGTTAGATGCAGAAGTGCTCAATAGCGTTAATAAAATGTGTAAAAACTACGACCTCAATCTATTAGGAACATTAGTTAAACCGACCCATCTTGATCAACTCAAGCAATTATTGACGCTGGCTAGCAATGATTTACAGCCCGCCAATCCACCGCTTCTGCTACAGCAAGAAATTAAAGAACAAGATATTATTGATGCTTTACATGCTGGTTACCTAAGCCCTTATTACCAACCGATTGTCAATCTGAAAACTGGTGAATGGGTGGCGAGTGAGGCCTTAATCCGCTTTATTCATCCAGATCATGGCATTGTGCCGGCTATAAAGTTTATTAAGCTTTTAGCCAATTTAGGCAAAGATACTCAGCTAGCATTACTGATTATTAATCATATTATTAGACATCAAACAATTTTGGGTGGCCGCAAAGTCGCCGTCAATATATCAGCTAATACATTAGTTGAACGTAGCTTTATTAATACGGTATTAACCCTTCATCACCAACATCCACAGCTTCATCATTGGCTGTATTTTGAATTAACAGAGTCAGATATTTTTGAATCACCAGGACAAGCACTAGAAGCCGCAGCACGATTAGGCATGCATGGTTTTAATCTTTCCATTGATGATTTTGGTACCGGCTATTCATCACTTAAACAACTTGATATTTTGCCGTTTAAATCATTAAAGTTAGACATTAGTTTCGTCCAAGCAATGCCGACTAATTATACTGCTAAGGTAATTATTGAGACCTGCCTCTTATTAGCACAACGTCTTAATTTAGTTGCCATTGCAGAAGGTGTAGAAGATATTACCTTGTGGTTAAAGTTACAAAAAATGGGCTGTGAATTATCTCAAGGGTACTTTATTTCTCCACCACTGCCTGTTAGTCAAATTCCAATTTGGCATACGCAGTGGCAGCAACGAAGCCAACAACTGGTTAATGATTCACTCTCTAAAGAGATGATGTAGCAAATAAAACCACTATCAATATTAATCATGACAACAAGGTCAAGTTGATTAACAATCCAGAGTTTTCGCTATATTCAGACATCGTTTTGTAATAAAATAACATATAAATAAAACGCAGTATGCGGAGAAATAAAACAATGTCAGTAACAGGTCGTATTCACTCTTTCGAATCTTGCGGAACCGTCGATGGGCCAGGAATTCGGTTTATTGTATTCCTGCAAGGTTGCTTAATGCGCTGCAAATACTGTCACAACCGTGATACATGGGATACCCATGACGGTCGTGAAGCTACCATCGAAGAATTAATGCATGAAGCACGTTCATATCGTCACTTCATGAACGCTTCTGGTGGCGGTGTTACCGCTTCTGGTGGCGAAGCTATGCTACAACCAGAATTTGTCCGTGATTTCTTCCGTGCTGCACAAGCTGAAGGTATCCACACTTGTCTTGATACTAATGGCTATATTCGTAAACATACCGATGTTGTTGATGAAGTGCTAGATGCCACTGATTTGGTTATGCTTGATCTTAAACAAATGGATGACACCATTCACCAAGATCTAGTTGGCGTAGCCAATAAACGTGTACTTGATTTTGCACGCTATCTGCATCAACGAGGTCAAAAAACGTGGATTCGCTACGTTGTTGTGCCAGGTTACACCGATGATGAGCGCTCAGCACATTTGCTTGGCGAATTTATTAAAGATATGGACAATATCGAAAAAATTGAGCTGCTGCCCTACCATCAGCTTGGTGAGCACAAGTGGGAAGCGCTTGGCTATGAATACCCGCTAAAAGGGGTTCAGCCACCGAAAAAAGAAACCATGGAAACGATCAAGAATATTCTTGCTAGCTATGGCAAAAAAGTAATGTACTAATTTTATGCCGTGATTCCATCACGTAACATACAAAAAGAGCGGCTTATCTTTACCTCTACAGGTGCTAGATAAGTCGCTCTTTTCTATTTAATACTTAAAAAACGTTTATTTATCGGGACAGCGGTAAAATAACAACAAGAAAAGAAATGAGTGCCACCATAATAAATAATGAAATAGGTAAGGTGTATTGCCACTTCGTTACAGGCTCTTGTTCTTGCATAATAACTTCCTTTACTAAATTTACACCCTAATTGATCAGGGTCATTTTTTTATGTTAGGTCTACTGTAAAGGCAGAGCAAAAAACAACCAATAACTAATAATGGAATAATATATTCCATTATCACAACAAAATAAAAATATTCACTGTTTATTCATTACCAATTAGCAATAGCATCTATTAAAAAACCATAAAATGATATTTATCCATGATAAAATTATGGTATAAACCAAAAGCAAACGTTTGCTTTAATAAAAAGTAACCATCTGCAATTACAATAGCGCCCAAAAATAACAATCTTAGTATTACTCTCTCTGCCTATGAGGAAATAAGCTCTCATGAAAAGCGACATCGAAATTTGCCGTGCTACGTTACTTACTCCTATTGATCGTATCGCCTTAAATGCCGGTATTGAAGCACAAGATCTTACGCCTCAAGGCAGTTTAAAAGCTAAAGTTAAACCTGCGATATTAAAACGCTTAGTCAATAAACCTGAAGGTAAACTGGTACTCGTAACCGCCATTACACCAACCCCATTAGGTGAAGGTAAAACAGTCACAACCATTGGCTTAGCACAAGGGTTAGCTAAAATTAATCACTCAGTCTTTGCTTGTATTCGCCAACCTTCAATGGGACCAGTTTTTGGCGTTAAAGGCGGCGCTGCCGGTGGTGGTTATAGTCAAGTTGCACCAATGGAAAAACTCAACTTACACCTAACCGGCGATATTCATGCTGTTACTGCTGCCCATAACCTTGCCGCTGCCGCAGTGGATGCTCGCCTCTACCATGAAGATCGCTTAGGTTATGAGACTTTTACTGCCCATACTGGCTTACCTGCACTACGGATTGATATTAATAATATTAGTTGGAAGCGGGTTATGGACCACAATGATCGCGCGTTGCGAATGATCACTATTGGTCAAAATGAAGCAGGTAAAACCATTAATGGCCTTGAGCGTCAAGATGGATTTGATATTTCAGCAGCTTCTGAATTAATGGCTATTTTAGCGCTCGCGACAGATTTAGCCGACATGCGTCAACGGATAGGTAAAATTGTCGTTGCTTATAATCTCGACGGAGAGCCTGTTACTACTGAAGATCTTCAAGTTGCGGGAGCGATGGCCGTCACCATGTGTGAGGCAATTGAACCAACCTTAATGCAAACCTTAGAAGGCGTGCCCACCCTTATTCATTCAGGACCATTTGCTAATATAGCCCATGGTAACTCTTCGATCATTGCCGATAAAATCGCACTTAAATTAAGTGAGTTTACGGTAACTGAAGGTGGTTTTGGTTCCGATATGGGGTTTGAGAAAGCCTGCAATATCAAAGCTCAACAGGCAAATAGAGGGCCTGACTGTGCCGTTGTCGTGGCAACGTTACGCGGCCTTAAAGCAAATTCAGGGCTGTATGACTTACGCCCAGGACAAGCATTACCTGACAGCATTTTTGAACCTGATACTAAAGCACTGCTGGCTGGGTTTGAAAATTTACGTTGGCATATCAATAATGCCGCTAAATATGGCGTACCAGTGGTGGTTGCGATTAACCGTTTTCCACAAGATACCGATCAAGAGCTTGAGCAGCTAAAACAGTTAATTTTAAACTCAAGCTTTAATGTCCATGTCGATGTAGCCTTAAGTGAAGCATTTGCAAAAGGTGGTGATGGCGCAATTGAACTTGCTCATGCCGTTGTTAATGCTTGTAAAACTCCAGCTAATTTCAAACCGCTTTATACGTTAGATCAAACGATTGAAGAGAAATTAATGGCGGTAGCTGAAGTTGGCTATGGTGCTAAAAATATTGAACTATCATCTTTAGCAACTCACCAATTAGCCCAATTAAAGGCTCAAGGTTTTAATGATCTCGCGGTTTGTATGGCAAAAACACCGCTATCGATTACTACAGAGCCGCATATCAAGGGCGCGCCTACAGATTTCACCGTCCCAGTTAGAGAGCTAAAACTGTGTGCTGGTGCCGGCTTTATCTATGCCTTGTGCGGTAATGTTATGACCATGCCTGGTTTACCTGAAAAACCAGCATTCATGAACCTTGATCTCGATGCTGATGGCAATATCATTGGCCTAAGTTAATTTTCCTCATTAACGACGACAGTATTGGTAGGTTGTACTTACTACCAATGCTGTTTTATCATCAGTCATCATAATAAATAAGCCTACAAAAAAAATGGTTTTCAATAAAAATCAAACAGATAAAAAATTTACTTTTATATCAAATGAATAACATTCACTAACAAAAAAAAAGCCTATTCGTGGTGTCAGATCATTTTATTTTACACCCAACCTGCTAATCTCACGCTCATAATAAATATTTCTTGCCCTCACCACAGTGAATAATAAAAACTGAGTGAGTGTAATCTATAAAAAATTTGAGGCTTACTGCAATGGATATGACTAACGCTCAACGTCTAATTCTATCAAACCAATACTACATTATGGCAAAACTGACACCAGAAAATGCCGATAAATATCATCGCCTGCAAAAGATTGTTGAACGTGGTTATTGTTTACAAATGCGCGAACTTGATAAAGATTTTGGTGAAGTATCAGAAGACGAATGTAAACAAGTTCTTGAAATCATGGAAATGTACCACGCGTTACAAGAATCATTTAATTTAGAAGATTGCCGCTGTGATGGTGCCAAAGATATTGATCAACGTCGACTACAATTTTTGGGATTTGATGTCATTACCGAAGCTAAATTAGTCAACTACGTTCGTTTCTTAACCAATGATGAAGGCTTATATCCACAGTTCCCTAAAAATGAACACCAATTTAATAGCCACGTACCAATGCTTGAAAAATATCTACGTATGCTAAAAATTTGGCGTGCATGCCCTCGTCATTACCATTTATCATGCAGCGAAATCCAACAGATAATTACTGCCTAAATTAATTATTCGCACAATAAAACCGAGTCTATATACTCGGTTTTATTGATTTAAATATATTCTCATCCTATAAAAACAAAAAACCAATTTGTAACCCTTACATCGCCTAAGAATAACACCCTATCCTCATGTTAATAACAGTATCACCTTTGTTATAAAAACAATTAGTGATCGTTGCAATCACTACGTATAATCATTTTATTTCTTTGCTGCTAATTATTGATCGATAAGAGTCATTTTATTAGCAAAATGCCATTATCAATGGAATATAAAATAACCATGATTCATTGCGTAAAAAATAATACTATCGGTAGTCGTCTGACCTTAGCGATTATATTAATGGCATTTTTAACCATCAGCGTCAGTGTTATTGCTGCTCTAACATGGCAAAAACTTAGCCAACAAATAGAGACAATTGCTAATGAAAATATGCCAACCCTTCGCGCGAGTTATCGTTTAGAGCGCAGCACTGCTGAATTACAAGCAGCACTAGTAGCATTAGATATAAATACCAATCCACTCAAGCACAAAGCTATCAAGAAAAATATCGTCTCTATTTTGAAAGATATTCATCAATCAATAGATAACATATCCAGTTTATATTACTACCCAAAAATAAAATCAGGTCAGCAGCAATTAGTTGCTAACATTGATAGTTATATTGCTTTATTGCAGCAAAGAAATACTCAGCAATTTGCATTAAAACAAACTGAGAATACGATTAAGTGGCTACATCAAGACCTTATTGATGAATTACAACCGTTGCGGTTAGAAATTGAATGGCAAATGATGCGACTGTTAAATAATCCTCAACAATCGCCACTTATTCACGATAACAATATTAAAAATGTTATGACTGAATTTTCGGTTATTCAAGCAATAACTGTTAATGAAAATGAATTACATCAACTTATTGAAGATATTATTCTACATCGTCAACATAACGACATTAATGTTGCATTTGACGCTATTGGTCAAAAAATCGTAGCACTCAATAAAATCAGTAAGCAATTAAATAATTATCCATCAACAATTGCGTACCGACAATTACAACAAGAGTTTACTCAGTTAGTTATACCTAATGGTAAACTGCAAAAACTATTAACCCAAGATAATATAAACAATATAAACATCACTCAGGCACAACGTAATATTCAGAGCAAATTAACGCAACAAGAAAATATCATTCAAACCTTAGTGAATCATGCTGATAATGCACTATCAAAACTCAATGGTGAAACTCGTCATTCTATTTGGATCAGTAATTTAGTTCTATTTGGGGTGGTATTTATTACTATTATCCTCAGTATTATTTTATCAATTTATTTGGTAGGGCGTGGTGTGGTTAAACGCTTAAACTTACTTGGTAAAGATTTACAGGCCATTGCCAGCGGTGATCTTAATGCACATATACAAACAACAGGCGTTGATGAGATTGGTATCTTAGGTGATAATTTGCGCTATTTTTGCCACCAAATGCAAGAAATTCAAAATTCAAATGCTCTGAATTTAATCAATAATACTCAAGCCAGTATTATTACTTGCGATCTTAGCGGAATAGTCGAATCTGTTAATCCACAGGCATTAAAACAATTAAATTTTTGTAATTTGACCAAAAAACATCAAGTTTGGGATTTATTCAACCATTCAGTCACAACAACATTACAGCATTTATTCACGCCTAATGGCCCATTAATGAGTAATGGTGCTTATAATATGACAGTAAAACTAGTCACTAAACACCATCATAGTTTATATTTACGGTTAGATTTTCGTATTTTCACTCAAGGTAATGACGACAAAGTTATTATAACGATGACGGATATTACCGAACAAGAGACGACTGCCCGCTGGTTAGAAAATACCGTTGCTGAGAAAACGCAATCACTCACCATTACCAACCAACAGCTACGAGATGAAATAGAAGATCGTAAACGGATTGAAGGCGATTTAATCGAAACCCAAGATGAATTAATTCAAGCAGCTAAAATGGCCGTCGTTGGTCAAACAATGACATCACTTGCGCATGAGCTTAATCAACCTCTATCAGCGATTTCGACGCGAATCTTCAGTGCCAAACTTGCACTTGATCACAAAAAATACGAAAATCTACCTCAAAATCTGACAAAAATAGACGATCTAGTTACTCGAATGAGTAAACTAATCATTAATTTTAGAAATTTTGCTAAAAAACAATCTGCAGCTAAGCCATTGAGTGAAGTTGAGGTTCAAGATTCAATCAAACAAGCATTAACATTGGTTGAAAGTCGCGCCAAACTACAACAAACAACAATGGTAAATACGATTGAGCAGCCACTGTTTGCACTAGCCGATCAGGTTCAATTAGAACAAGTATTGGTTAATTTATTAGTCAATAGCTGCGATGCAGTGGCGCATTGTGAACAACGAGAGATAAAAATTATTCAACTAGATAGCCCTGCGAATAAAATTCGATTGGCAGTCTATGATAGCGGTGATGGTTTTGATGCCGCTATCATTAAAAAATTATTCATTCCCTTTACCACCACTAAGGATGTTGGGTTAGGCCTTGGGTTAAGTATTTGTGGTTCAATTATGACGCGACTAAAGGGTGAAATCTTCCTTGCCTCTAGCTTATCAGGTGGAGCAATGGTCGTACTGGAGTTAAATAAATATGATAAGTGATGATATTGAAGTACTGATTGTTGATGACGATCATGATGTTGTCGAGGCCTATCAAGAACTACTTGAAATAGCTGGATTTAAAGCACAAAGCGTAACTGACCCAACGCTAGTATTGGGAATGCTAAAGCGTAATTGGTCTGGTGTTATTGTATCTGACATGTACATGCCCGGTTTAGATGGTATGGAATTGTTAGCTCAAATTCAGCAATTTGATCATGAGTTACCTGTCATTATTATTACTGGACATGGTGATATTCCAATGGCTGTTGGCGCACTTAAAAAAGGCGCTGTCGACTTTTTGCAAAAACCCTTGCAGCCAAAAGAGTTGATTACACTACTTGAGAAGTATTTACCTCAGCGTCGCCAAATTATAGAGCAACGTAACACCTTACATACCACGACTGCCGAAGTATTATTGGGAGAAAGCCCATTAATTATTAAAATTCGTGATCAATTAAAAACCATCGCTCTAACAACCAAAGATGTGTTAATTGAAGGTGAAAGTGGTACAGGCCGTCATACTGTTGCAAAATTACTTCACCAAAATAGCCAATTAAGTAATGGGCCTTTTGTTGAGGTAAATGCAGCTAACATTACTCGCACGCCTGATTTACAGCGCAGCATGATTTCAGCGCGCAGTGGGTGTTTATGCTTATGTAATCCTCACCATATGCCGATTGAAACTCAGCAATGGTTATGCCGTTTTTTACTTGAACAAGAACGCCAAGGTAAAAAAGAAGTTCGTGTTATCGCGCTATTTGATGGTGATCCAACTGAGTCGGTTGAAACTGAGCAATTTTTACCAGAACTGTTCTACTTTTTAAGCCAAGTACGATTTAACTTACCAACATTGCGTCAACGTAGTAGTGATATCACTTTGATATTTAAACACTACATTAAGCAAAGTTGTAAGAAACTCAATAAAACAATTCCTGCAATTGATAAAGCTTATTTGGCTATTTTAAATCGTTATGAGTGGCCAGGAAACGTATTAGAGCTTAAAAACGTCGCTGAGTTATATGCCATTGGTATCGTTAAACTCGCAGGGCAAGAGCGTTCTAAACCGTTAGATCAAATGAGCAGTCCGTTGGATGATTTGGTTGATGGCTATGAAAAACAAGTGATTGAGGATGCGTTATATCTGTTTTCAGGGCGTATTAATGAAGTGTCATCATACTTACAAATACCACGCAAGAAGTTGTATTTAAGAATGAAAAAACATGGACTCGATAAAGCGGAATATAAAGTACGCACCACGAGTTAATCATGTATGACATAACAAGCCTTCAGTGATGAGGGCTTGTTTTTTTATACTCAAAATCTGTTAGCGGCAATCGCTAATAACCATTACACTCTACGGCTGTTTTTCAGCTTTGGTCTATTACATGTCTTATCAATGCCCTTTATGTCACCTGCCACTTACTATGGATGCTCACAGCACATCATCAACATCATACCGCTGTAGTAATAATCATCAGTTTGATCAGGCCAAAGAAGGCTATGTAAACCTGATGCCTGTACATCATAAAAGTTCGAAAAATCCTGGTGATAATAAAGAAATGATGCAGGCTCGACGCTTATTTCTTAATACTGATCATTATCAACCATTGCGTGATGCCGTCATGGCGCAATTACGTCAACAGTTACCGCCTACCGCCACAGAACTGCTTGATATTGGTTGTGGTGAAGGTTATTACACCTCTGAATTTGTACAACTGCGCCAACAATTTCCAGATATCAGCATTCATGGGCTAGATATTTCCAAAGTTGCGGTTAAATATGCCGCTAAGCGCTACCATGATTGTGATTTCTGTGTCGCATCAAGTCATCGCTTACCTTTTGCCGATCACTTTTTTGATGGTGTGGTACGCATTTATGCCCCATGCAAAGGTGAAGAATTAAACCGAGCAATAAAACCAGGCGGAATTTTGGTTGCGGTAACACCTGCGCCACGTCATTTATACCAACTTAAAGAGTTGATTTATAACGGTGTAAACTTACATGATGTACCAGTAGAAAATATTGAAGGCTTTGAATTAGTTGCAGATCAGCAACTTCACTATGACATGACCTTAAGTGGTGAAGAAGCAACGGCATTAATGCAAATGACCCCGTTTGCATGGAAAACCTCGGATCAGGTATGGCAACAACTTGCACAAGCGCAAAATTTTAGCTGCGAAGCTGATTTTGCCATTCGTGTTTATCGCCGTCGTTAAGGTATTTTAAGACCTTTAATGCCATAAACGATATTGATTATCATTTGTTATTGATAATCAATATCGTTGCATTTATTATTTATCGTTTTCTTGTCGGTATAATAATAATGAAATCATTGATGTATTTAGGTGTTGCAAGCTTATTGGTTGGCTGTGCATCTTCACCACCAGCAACCAATACTTCACCCGCCTCTAGCACAGTAACAACCACTCGCACCACAGCAACCTTGTATGATTACACCATAGCTAGCCCTCAAGGCGAATCACTCTCTGTTACCCAATTGGCGCAAGCATTAGCAACTGCTGACATTATTTTAGTCGGTGAATGGCATAGCCACCCTGCTGCCCACCTTTTGCAAGCTCAATTAATGGCGGCGCTTTACCAGCAAAATCCACATTTGACCTTATCAATGGAACAATTTACTCGTGATAAACAAGCAATCGTTAATGACTATTTAGCGGGAAATATTGGTGAAAAAACCTTGGTAAAAGAAGCTAATGCATGGCCAAATTACGACAGTGATTATCGGCCATTAGTCGAATTTGCAAAGCAGAATAAATTAAATGTGATTGCAGCAAATGCACCAAAATCGATTGTGCGCTGCGTTGGACGTCAAGGGGCTGAATATCTTAATAAGCTCCCTCCTAATGAACGATTATGGGCTGCGCGTTCATTAACGTTAACCATGGACGCTTATCAACAAACTTTTATCGCCTCAATGCATCATGGCGATGAAGCCCAAACTAAGCGTCAATTTGCAGCCCAAACAACGTGGGATGACACTATGGCAGAAAGCATGGTTGATTATTTAAGCCACCATCCTCACCAACAAATTATTCATGTTGCTGGTCGATTTCATACCATGGAAGGATTAGGCACAGCATCACGCATTAAAGCGCGTAATCCGACCCTAAAAGTAATGATGGTCACTCCGGTGTCAGATCAAATATCGCTAGATGCTGATGCACAAGATTTCACCGTAAAGATGCAGCCATTGCCACAACGGTATGTACAAAAAGATAAAATGATGGCGGCTATGAAAGCCATGGGGCAGAGAAATAGTGATTTAAAATGTTACAAATAACATCAAAATAATTAAATCACTAACGCCAGAAAGAGAAGAACCCCATCGGCGGCCAAGCAGTTGGGGTTCAAAGAGAGATAACAGCTATATCTCTAGGTTACTCAGTAATTATACCTTAACAACCTGTTTATTGCCTGAATAGTCATCAACTAATAGTGCAATAGGTACTATAATACGGTTATAGCATGGCATTATTATTACGTTTTCAAACAATTTTATTATCCAGTTATAGATAAGACCGCCATCATTAAAATTAGTTGCAAAAAAGTTCTCAATTAATGAATTTTTTTTTATCGCACGAATTTCAGCCTTACCCCATCGCTACCCACGACAATTTACAGTAAAATAAAGCTAGAGCTCTTTTCTTTGAGCCAAATTAATTAGGAAAACAATGAAAAAAACATTTGCTTTAACTCATCCCAAAAAAGCACCTGCTCGTGTTGTAGAATCAGTTAAACACGATGTGAAGAAATACATTCGCCGTGAGCGTAACAAAACATTACCTGCTGGTACTGATTTTTGGGATTTTGATTGCAAGTTTGGTCATACCGAGCAAGAAGCAAAAGTTATTCACGTAAAAGAAATCAACAAGTACATTGATGAAGCTGAAAAGCTAGAATTACCGTCATTATACTTAGAAATTCTGGCAAAGCCTGCAACACGTGCACAGCGTCCAGATTTTGATTTCGACGAAGAATAATCGCTCTTAGCCATTATGTAATGCGCGATAACAACCAAACAAAAAAAGAGTCGTATTTACGACTCTTTTTTATTACATCAAATATGGTTATAAACACCATTAAAATCGATTAAAACCAACGATCTAATGCATGTCTATCCAATTGCTTAAATGCACGATTTAATACATCTGCCAATTCTTGATAGCGCGGCTGAGACTTTTTCGGCTGCATCGCGTGGCCTTCACTGACAATCTTTTGATAAATTTCGCTATACCACTTCGCTAACGATGGTGGCAATGTCGTTTGACTGCGCTTACCTAACCACCATAACCCTTGTAATGGCATTGATATCGCTAATAACGCAATCGCAATCGCTTGTGGCATCGCATCATAATTATGAAATGCCATTTGAGTCAAAATACTGATAGCGGCAACTGCCGGCATCACTTTGGTTGCAAATTGGGTGGCCTTAATATACCGATGCTCAGGGAAAACAGCCGCTAACTCTTTGCGCATTGGCCATGTTGTCATGTAATGCTGACCATTCTGAAAGTGTTTCCACATTGTATGTTGAGCCATAATGCACCACTCATCAAAAAAAATTATAACATTTAAAAAAAACACACAACAAACTTGATTCAAATTAAAAATTTCTAAAAATCTTTTTGTTATATTGCGTAACAATCGGTTATTCTAGGCGAGCCTAGATGTAATTGTTGCCGTTAATGACCTTAACTGCAAGCTAGGCTCTGTCAAGGATGACCCAGAATTAGAGGTAACTCAATTCTATTTCTCAGGAAAGAGCGTGATTTTCTCCTCTAGAAGGACGATGAATTATAATTCGTCTATTCTAGGGGTACTTTTTTATTCAAACATGAATATCAACTTTCAGACAGATTATAGGTAGTCACTCTCATGTCTAAGCTGGTTTTAGTTCTAAACTGCGGTAGTTCATCTCTTAAGTTCGCCATCATTGATCCAGTATCTGGTGAAGAACATCTTTCAGGTCTAGCAGAATGTCTAGGTCTTCCTGAAGCTCGTATCAAGTGGAAACTTGATGGCAAGCACGAAGCTCAACTAGGTGACGGCGCTGCTCACGAAGAAGCTCTAGCATTCATGGTTGATACTATTCTTGCTTCTAAGCCAGAACTAAAAGAGAACCTAGGCGCTATCGGTCACCGTATCGTACACGGTGGCGAGCAGTTCTCTGCATCAGCACTAATTGATGACGTTGTTCTTCAAGGTATCGTAGATGCGTCTGATTTCGCACCACTACACAACCCTGCACACGTTATCGGTATCGAAGCTGCTAAGCACAACTTTGCTGGCTTAAAGAACGTTGCAGTATTTGATACAGCTTTCCACCAGACTATGCCTGAAGAAGCTTTCTTATACGCAATTCCTTACCGTCTATACAAAGAAAACGGTATCCGTCGTTACGGCGCACACGGTACTTCTCACCGTTTCATCGCTCGTGAAACAGCGGTACTACTAGACAAGCCTCTTGATGAACTAAACATCATCAACTGTCACCTAGGTAACGGCGCATCTGTATGTGCAATCAAAGGCGGTAAGTCTGTAGATATCTCTATGGGTCTTACTCCTCTTGAAGGTCTAGTAATGGGCACACGTTGTGGTGACCTTGACCCAGCTGTTATGTTCCACCTACACGACCGTCTAGGTATGAGCGTTGCTGAAATCAACACTATGTTCACTAAAGAGTCTGGCCTACTAGGTCTTACTGGCGTGACTTCTGATTGTCGTTTCGTTGAAGAAAACTACGGCGCTAAAGAAGAAGCTACACGTGCAATGGACGTATTCTGTCACCGTCTAGCTAAGTATGTTGCAAGCTACACAGCAGCAATGGAAGGCCGTCTTGATGCAATCGTATTCACTGGTGGTATCGGTGAAAACTCTGCACCAATCCGTGAGATGGTTCTTAACCGTTTAGCTATCTTCGGTATCGAAGTAGATAACGAAGCAAACCTTAAAGCACGTTTCGGCGGCGAAGGTGTTATCACTACTGCAAACAGCCGCATTCCTGCAATGGTTGTTTCAACTAACGAAGAATTAGTAATCGCAGAAGATACAGCGCTTCTAGCTGAGATCTAATCTTACGATTATTGAAACGGCTGACCTTTTAGTCAGCCGTTTTTTTAGTACCATCTTTTACTGTGGTGCTGCTCTATGATTATTCTGCTTTAGTCGCTAAAGTCGAATTGTTATTGAACAGTGCTGTATCGATTCAATAGTCAAAGGAATCTATAGTGTCTCGTACTATTATGCTTATCCCAGTTGGCGCTGGTGTTGGTCTAACAAGCGTTAGCCTTGGTGTACTTCGTGCAATGGAGCGCAAAGGCGTTCGTGTTTCTTTCTTCAAACCTATCGCTCAACCACGTCACGGTGGCGATCAACCAGATCTAACAACGACTATCATTCGTGCCAATAGCACAATGGAGTTGGCTGACCCATTCTCAATGGCAAGCGCAGAAGAACTGATCCGTAACGACAAAACTGACGTTCTACTTGAAGATATCGTTGCACGCTTTAAAGCAGCAACAGCAAATGCTGAAGTGGCACTTATTGAAGGTCTTGTACCAACACGTAAGCACCCATTTGCTAACCAGATCAACTACGAAATTGCAAAAACATTAGATGCAGAAATCGTATTTGTTGTATCTCCTGGTACTGATAACCCAGCGCAACTTAAAGAGCGTATCGAAGTAGCATGTTCTAACTTCGGCGGTATTAAGAACAAGCAAATCTCTGGTGTTATTGTTAACAAACTTAACGCACCTGTTGATGCTGAAGGCCGTACTCGTCCAGATCTTTCTGAGATCTTTGATGACGTTGAAGGTACTGTGCCTTCAAATGTTGAAATCATGCAAGTGTTCAACTCTAGCCCTATCCGTGTACTTGGTTGTGCACCTTGGAGCGCAGAGCTAATCGCTACTCGTGCAACAGATATTGCTCAGCACCTAAACGCTGAAATTATCAATACTGGTGATCTAGAAACTCGTCGTATTAAGAGCATCACTTTCTGTGCACGCTCTATTCCAAATATGGTTGAGCACTTCCGTCCAGGTTCACTACTAGTAACATCAGCTGACCGTCCAGACGTTATCGTTGCTGCATGTCTTGCTGCGATGAACGGCGTTGAGCTAGGCGCTCTTCTACTAACTGGTGGTTACGACCTACCTAAACCTGTTATGGATCTATGTGAGCGCGCATTCGCTACTGGTCTTCCAGTAATGACTGCACAAGGTAACACTTGGCAGACATCACTAAATCTACAGAGCTTCACTTTAGAAGTTCCTGCAGACGATAAAGAGCGTGTAGAGCTAGTTAACGAATACATGGCAAGCCACATCGATGGTAACTGGATTGAGTCTCTATCTGAAGGTTCAACTCGTGAGCGTCGTCTAAGCCCACCAGCATTCCGTTACCAGTTAACTGAACTTGCTCGTAAAGCAGCTAAGCGTATCGTTCTTCCTGAAGGTGATGAGCCACGTACAGTTAAAGCTGCGGCTATCTGTGCTGAGCGCGGTATCGCTGAATGTGTGCTTCTAGGTAACCCTGAAGAAATCCGTCGTGTTGCTGAGCAGCAAGGTGTGGTTCTAGGTGCTGGCGTAACTATCATCAACTCTGATGAAGTACGTGAAAACTACGTGGCTCGTTTAGTTGAACTACGTGGCGCGAAAGGCATGACTGACGTTGTTGCGCGTGAGAAGCTACAAGATTCAGTATTCCTAGGCACAATGATGCTTGAGAACAACGAAGTTGACGGTCTAGTATCTGGTGCAGTTCACACTACAGCAAACACTATCGTTCCTCCGTTCCAGATCATCAAGACTGCACCAGATGCATCTATTGTATCTTCTGTATTCTTCATGCTACTACCTGACCAAGTATTGGTTTACGGTGACTGTGCGATCAACCCAGATCCAACAGCTGAGCAACTTGCTGAAATCGCTATCCAATCTGCAGATTCTGCAAAAGCATTTGGTATCGAACCACGTGTAGCTATGATCTCTTACTCTACTGGTACTTCTGGTAAAGGCGCAGACGTAGATAAAGTACGTGAAGCAACTAAACTTGCTCAAGAGAAACGTCCAGATCTTATCATTGACGGTCCTCTACAGTACGATGCTGCAATCATGGAAAACGTAGCTGCTTCTAAAGCACCTAACTCTCCAGTAGCAGGTAAAGCAACTGTATTTGTATTCCCAGACCTAAACACTGGTAACACAACCTACAAAGCAGTACAGCGTTCTGCAGATCTAGTATCTATCGGTCCAATGCTTCAGGGCATGCGTAAGCCAGTTAACGACCTTTCTCGTGGCGCACTAGTAGACGATATCGTTTACACAGTTGCACTAACTGCGATTCAGGCTGAACAAGCTAACGCTAAGTAATTCATTACTTAAAAGCCGTTCTAACGCCCCAGCACGAAAATTTTGTGCTGGGGCGTTTTTTATTACTGGCAACAGTTGATTTAAGCCTTTATGCTAAAAGTCTAGTTATGGTTAAGGACAACCACATAGCATGGATGCGCTCAATACATTAGGGCTTTTTATTGGCTCGTTAATTTCAAATACACTGGCCTCACTTTCTGGTGGTGGCGCAGGACTGATCCAATTTCCGCTGCTTATCTTTCTCGGCCTCCCCTTTAGTATTGCCCTTGCAACCCATAAAATAGCCAGTGTCGCCTTAGGCATAGGTGCGACAATAAAACATCTTCGTAATGGCACTTTGGCATGGAAACTAACGCTATATGTGATCATCGTCGGCACTGTTGGTGTCATTCTTGGTGCCAATCTAATTTTGTTAATTCCAGTTAAATTTGCCGAAGCTGCATTAGGCGCATTAATTATTAGCCTTGGTATTTATTCCGTCACCACTAAAGAACTCGGCCAAATTTCAGCCCCGCAGCACCGTAATCCATTTGGCTTTATCGTTGGTGCAGTGAGTTTATTTATTATCGGTATAATTAACGGATCTCTCACTGCTGGCAGCGGTTTATTTGTAACTTTATTTCTGGTGCGTTGGTTTGGTTGCGATTACAAACAAGCGGTTGCAATAACCCTCGTTAGTGTTGGCTTATGCTGGAATGCAATTGGTGCTGTTGCTATTTATCAGGCAGGTGCGACCATTTATTGGCCATGGCTGCCAGTATTATTGGTCGGCTCATTATTGGGTGGCTACCTTGGTGCTCACCTTGCCCATCAACGCAGTAATCAATTAATTAAACGTTGTTTTGAAAGCTTAACCTTTGTGATTGGCTTTAAACTGTTACTCGATCTTTAATCTTCAGCATCAACAGGAATACACATGAACACAGCCACTATTGATATCTATTATTGTCGTCAGTGTAATTGGATGCTGCGAGCAACATGGATGACTCAAGAGCTCTTACATAGTTTCAGTGAAGAAATTAAAACTATCAGTCTTCATCCTGATACTGGCGGACGGTTTGAAATTCATTGCAACAATCACTTAATTTGGGAACGTAAACAAGACGGTGGTTTTCCTGATGCTAAACAGCTTAAACAACGCATTCGTGATGTGATTGATCCTGAAAGAGACTTAGGTCATATCGATAGATAACCCCATCCTTTTACAAAAAAAGCGCATGCTTGATAACTCAAACATGCGCTTTTTTATTAATTAGCTAAGATGTTAGTTAAGCACTGTTTGCGCCAACACCTCACCCTCAAAACTAATCACAGATAATTGATTATCATCTAATAAACCGTAGCTTGCCGCTAAACCATTACGAGGAATAGCCACAGAGCCTGGATTAAACACATAATAATCCCCTTTCAGCTCTGCAACCGGAATATGGGTATGTCCCGCTACAATTACATCACCCGCCATTAATTGAGGGTGTTTATCGGCATTATAAATATGACCGTGAGTTAAAAATAATCGTCGACCATCGGCTAACATCACTAAGTTATAGTCAGCCATCATTGGAAAATTTAACAACATCTGATCGACTTCGCTGTCGCAATTACCTCGCACCGCGGTGATACGATCAGCATACTTATTTAATAATTCAGCGACTTTAATTGGATCATATACTTCAGGTAACGCATTGCGTGGACCATGATTAAGAATATCGCCAAGTAAAATAAGATACTTAGCGCCACTTTGTTCAAAGGCTGCAATTGCTTTTTGAGCACTTGCTAAACTACCGTGAATATCAGATGCAAAAAATAATTTCATTACTAAACTCAGCTACAACATCAAAAATATATCGCTTTAGTCTACGTGAGCGACAATAAAAATACTATTGTTGTAACGTCACCGAAATCAAGCACCATAGAGAGACAACGACTATCATTGGCATCACTTATACTGTGAGATAACAATAATTGCTGATATTTATCTCGCCACTAACTTGCTAACAACATCAGTTGATTTAAGATAGTAAAACCGAACACTGCGAGGGAGTAACCACATGAAGATCTTAGTAACAGGCGCAACGGGGCTGATAGGAAAAGCATTACTCCCTCATTTAAATCATGATGAAATTACAATTATTAGCCGTGATCCTACTCGCGCTTATCAATTATTAGGTCATCATATTAATGCACTTGATTCATTACAATCGCTGCCTAATCTAAATCAATTTGATGTGGTTATTAATCTTGCTGGCGAACCGATTATGGATAAACGCTGGAGCGAGCAACAAAAGCGAATCATTGAAGACAGTCGCTGGAACATTACTCAACAATTAGTCGATAAAATTCAAGCCAGTGACACTCCACCACATACCTTTATCAGTGGCTCAGCCGTGGGAATTTATGGCGATCAACACGATCGTACGATTGATGAAACGTTTATTATTGAACCCAATAACACTGATTTCTCCCAACAGGTCTGTTACCGCTGGGAGCAAATCGCTCTTGAAGCACAATCAGATCAAACCCGTGTATGTCTATTAAGAACTGGGATCGTGCTTGCTAAACAAGGAGGCGCGCTGGCAAAAATGTTACTGCCTTACCAATTCGGTTTAGGGGGACCTATTGGTGATGGTCAACAATATTTTCCGTGGATCCAACTACAAGACATGGTGCGAGGAATTTTATTTTTAATCAATCACAATGAGACTCAAGGCCCGTATAATTTCACCGCTCCTAACCCTGTTACTAATCGTGTTTTCAGTACTACTCTTGCCGCCACTTTACATCGTCCACACCTGTTATTTACCCCTGCTTGGGTATTAAAATTCGCCCTTGGAGAGTCATCACAGCTATTGCTAGATGGTCAGCGCGCATTGCCAAATAAGTTACAAGCAGCAGGGTTTAACTTTACTTTCCCTTGTATTGAGCAAGCGTTAAAGCAGACGTTGGGTGATTGAGTTTTTCTCTATCACCGCAACGGCAACAACAACTTCTTGATCTGTGATCGTGACACTAAATACACCAACCCAATAGCCAGCACTGGTAAGCCTAACCACATTAATGGGTGTAAGCTAAACGGCAGTTCAAAGCCTTTCACCACCAGCAGACCAACCACAAATTCAGCGCCAACAGCTGCAATAATACCAGCCAATAGCGCAATAATGCCGTACTCAAACCATAGAGTGGCAGCAATGCGTTTACGGCTTGCACCTAAAGTGCGGTATAACTGAATTTCAGTTTGGCGCTCGGAAATACTCAAGCGTAATAAGGTCATGATCAGCAATAAACCACTGACCACCCCCAATCCTGCCAATACCGTTAACGACCAACTGACTTGTGCTAGCAGGCCTTGAATACGGGTCGCCATCATGCGTAAATCAAGCACTGTCACGGTGGGATATTGGCTGGCTAAGGTATTGAGTAATGCATTTTGCTGCTCGCCAACTCGAAAACTGACAAGTCCTGTTGCGGGGAATGACTGCAACACATCTGGTGTGAAAATAAAGTAAAAATTAGGCTTCATATTACGCCATTCAACATCGCGAATACTGTTCACAGTAGCGTTAAATTCTCGTCCACCCACAGTAAATGCTAACTTGTCACCGAGATTAATACTCAACCGTTTGGCAATGCCAGATTCAACCGAGACACCTTCCGCTTTACCCCATTGCCCTTTAGTCACGACATTATGAGTTGGCAGTGTTGTTGCCCACGTAAAGTTAAGCTCACGTTTTAAGGCAGGATCGACACTGTCATCATCCGCGTTTCGATTTAGCTCGTTACTTATCTCAGTATTATCGGCGCTTTGATCTATTGCGGTTGAATTTGATGGCGTGTAAAAACGTTGATCATTAATTGCCACTAACCGCCCACGGGTTACTGGATAGCTTTGCGAACGGGTTAACTGCGCTTTATCTAAATCAGCTAAATAACTTTGTTGTTGCTCAGGGGCAATATTGAGTGCAAACACATTGGGAGCATCAGCTGGAAGCGTATGTTGCCAATCAGCCAGTAACTCATTTCGTAATAAGCCAATCACTGCCAATAACATTAATGAACAGGTTAATGCCACCAGCTGCGTCGCAGTTTTGGTTTTACTGCGATTAACACGGCTTAGTGCCAAACGATAAGCAGCACCGAGTTGTATTTTTTGTAATAAAGCAATCGCTGCCACACCGACTAACGCCAATACTATTAATAGTACAGCCATGCCTAACAAGGTTAACCAGACAAACTGATTGCTGCCAATCCATACTATTGTTGCCAACACCGGAAAAGAGAGTAATAGCCAAGACAAACGATTTGGCATCGATGCTGGTGTTGAGGCTTGGACTGAATTAATGGATGCCGTTTGTACTAAGCGTGATAATGGAATTCCCAGTGCAGGCAATGCAATTAATAATGCCAATAATAAGCTGATCACCATCGGGGCAAATCCCATTGACGGTAAATCATGTGGTAATAGATTTTGCAGTGGATAACGCAGTAGCCATTCAAGCCCAAATCCAAGTGTTAAACCAATAATAATCGCGACCACAAACACTAAACTAATTTGGGTTAATAACCAGCGCCATAAAAAAGACCTTGAAGCACCGAGGCTTTTCATCATCGCCACCGCCGTTTTACGAGTAACGGCATAATGTTGGCAGGTGAGCACTAATGTTGCAGCAGCCATCAATACCACTAGCACTAACGTTAGTGATAAATACTGCCGTGCCCGCTCAATAAAATCACCACTACGCCCAGCATCATTTTCCGTCAACCAGCGCTGGCTTGGGGTTAAGGTTAATTGCTGACGAATATCATCCAAAGCTGTATTTGAACCTGAGAAGTAATAGCGATAACTGATTCTACTACCTGGTTGCACTCCCCCGACCGCATCAATATCTTGTTGATGAATAAACACCGTCGGCATTTGACTAAAAGGATTAAACGATAATTCAGGATCTTGAGTAATACGGCCACTAATTTTTAGTTCGGTATCGCCAACCATTAACATATCGCCAATATTGACGTCCAACAGTGAAAATAACCGTTCAGCAAGCCATAATTGCTGCGGCTGTAGATGCTGTTTTAACGTGCTGGTATCAGATCCTTGTAAACCTAATTCACCACGTAATGGAAAAAGAGCATCGACCGCTTTAACACTTACCAACTGCATACCGTTATCACTAAATACCATCGTCCCAAAACGAGTTTGCTGTGATATTTTCACCGAATCTGTTGCTGGAATCTTAAGCTGCGCCAGATCAACCGGCTGTGAAGAAACCAGCACCCGATCCGCGGCAAGTGCGGATCGGCCCTGATCGACAATGATCGCCTCAACACGAGTTACTAATGCCGATAACGCAAACACACAGCCAATAATTAAGCTCAACGCAAGAGTGACCAACCATAATTGCCCTTGTCGAATCTCACGCCATGCCCAACGTAGCATAAAAATGGTTTTATGACTGATAACAGCAATATTAGCCATGATGCTCTTCCTTGATTGGTTGTCGGTGGCCTTCCGTCTTTAGCACCCCATTATCTAACCGCATTACGCGATCACAACGAGCCGCTAAGGCATCATCATGAGTGACTAATACTAACGTAGTGCCACTATTTCGATTAAGCTCAAACAATAACTCAATAATCATCGTTGCTGTTTGCTGATCTAAATTACCCGTCGGCTCATCTGCAAACAGAATTTTAGGTTTGATCATAAACGCCCGTGCTAATGCGACCCGTTGTTGCTCACCACCAGATAATTGGCTTGGTAAATGGGTTTCACGTCCTTGTAACCCCACCATGCTAAGTAGATGCTTACCGCGTTCAATATCAATATCGTTGTTCTGAATTAAGCATGGTAAGGTGACATTTTCTAACGCATTTAAGGTCGGTAATAACAAGAAATTTTGAAACACAAATCCAATCGATTCACTGCGTAATTGTGCCCGTTGCTCATCGTTTAGATTTGTCAGGTTATGGCCTAATAATTCAATCTCACCGCTTGTTGGCACATCTAATCCAGCCAATAAGGTCATTAAGGTCGATTTTCCTGCGCCTGATACTCCCACTAATGCAATTGACTCGCCTTGCTCGACCTCAAGCGAAACATCCTGCAAAATAGTCATTGGCGACAAGGCTGTCGTAACCTGTTTGAAAACAGAGTGAGCTTTTATTACGGAGACTGACATGATACGAATCCTTTCATTAGTAATGCTGTTATTTGCATCGACAGCATCGAGTCAAACACTATTAGTGCTGGGCGATAGTTTAAGTGCGGGTTATCAAATGCCTGCCAATAAAAGTTGGCCCAGTCTTCTTCCTCAAATATTAGCCCAACAATCTCAACCAACAACGGTTATCAATGCCAGCATTTCAGGTGACACCAGCGGTAATGGCTTAGCACGCCTTCCCCAGCTGCTGGCGCAATATCAACCCGACATTGTCTTAATCGAATTAGGTGCTAATGATGGTTTACGTGGATTTCATCCTAAAATACTACGCAATAATTTAACCCAGATGATCACTTTAATTAAAGAAATGGGATCACAGCCATTATTAATGCAAATAGAAATTCCACCGAACTATGGCAAACGCTATAACGAATTGTTTCGTAATACCTACCCTACATTGAGTCAATCATTGAATGTGCCGCTATTGCCTTTTTTCCTTATTGAGATCATTGTTCAGCCTCAATTGATGATGAAAGATGGACTTCACCCAACAGCACAAGCACAACCGTTGATCGCTCAATTTATGGCTCAGCAACTTAGCCCTTATCTCAACAAGGAAACCATCCAGTGACACAATCTATTTTAATTACCGGCTGTAGTTCTGGTATAGGTTATTACTGTGCAGCAGAACTCAATAAGCTCGGTTATAACGTCATCGCCAGTTGTCGCCATTTACGTGATGTAGAACGATTAAATAACCAAGGTATTAAGTGTATTCAACTTGATCTTAGTTGTTCTGAATCTATTGATCGCGGCTTAAAACAAGCGTTAGTCTTCGCTGATGGTCACTTAGATATGCTGTTTAACAATGCCGCTTACGGCCAACCAGGCGCATTAGAAGATTTGCCCACCGAGGCATTACGCGCGCAATTTGAAACCAACTTTTTTGGCTGGCATCAACTTACTCGTGCTGTGATCCCATTAATGCTACAACAAGGTCACGGTAAAATTATTCAAAACAGTTCAGTTTTAGGGTTAGTAGCAATGAAGTATCGTGGTGCGTATAACGCCAGTAAATTTGCTCTTGAGGGGTATACTGATACGTTGCGATTAGAATTAGCAAATACACCAATAAAAGTTGCATTAATAGAACCCGGTCCGATTGACAGCAATTTTCGGCATAATGCTAAGCATAAATTTGAACAATATATTGATATTAATCATTCTCGCCATCAACAGCCTTATCAACAAACATTGGATAGATTAGGGGCGGCTAATCCCAATAACAAGTTTACTTTAGGGCCAGAGGCGGTATTTAAGCAGCTGTTAGCTATAATTCACAGTAAGCAGCCAAAAGCACGTTATTACGTAACCCAGCCTACACATATCTTTGGCTTTCTACGTCGCATATTGCCAACAAAATGGTTAGATAAACTACTAATAAAGAGTAATTAGTTAAATATAGGCCATAATAACAGCATTTATTATGGTCATATTAATCACCTTTACATCTTTAAAATGGTGATAAAAACAACAACTAAAAAATAAATATCGTCATATCATCCTGATAACAATACTTAAAGTTAAACAAATAGCCTTTAAATCTAAATAATCCCCTCTCCTGTATAAAAACTATAATAACGTCACATTAGTGTCACAATAAAACGCTACAGTAGTCTTAAGTCAAAAGACTCATATCATCGTAAATTTTCTTATCTGAGGTGTAGTATGTCGTTGCGCCAAATTAATATTATCTGTGTCTGTATCACACTCGCTATTATGCTGACTTTTAATAATTAGTGTCATTTAGTGCTGTTTTCTTGATTCGTCTCGATTCATCCCCATATATTTGTTATAGCCTTTCAAATAGCCAACGGATATCAGCACATGTATCAAAATGTCGCGCTTGAATTAAACGAACAAAATCTTCAGCAGATCATCGATCAATCGATGCAGACACCTGTGGCAATCAGTTTCTGGGCCCCTTCAATGCCAGAAACGCTTGAAGTAAATGCGACCCTTGAAAAAATTGCTCGTGAATATCAAGGCCAATTTACGCTTGCTACAGTCAACTGTGAAACTCAACAAATGGTTGCCTCTCAGTTTGGAGTTCGTGGTTTACCGACCGTCGCTTTATTTAAAGGAGGTCAGCCTGTTGATGGTTCTGCCGGTCCACAAACTGAACAAAGTTTACGTGAAATGCTAAATCGTCACTTACCATCACCTGAAGAACTTCAGCTACAACATGCATTAGCATTAGTCGCAAGTGAAGATTACAATCAAGCACTTGCACTACTTCGTCAACTGGCGCAAAAATTCCCTAAAAATAGCACCATTGAGCTAGCTATTGCCGAATGTTTAATAGCTGCTGGATTATTTGATGAAGCGGAATTAATTCTCGACACCATTCCAATGCAAGATCAGGATGCTCAATATAAAGGACTGGTTGCTAAACTGGAATTACATAAACAAGCGGGTAATTCACCAGAGATTCAACAATTAGAACAAAAATTTGCGACTAACCCTAGCGATGCCAATGTTGCTTTTGAGCTTGCTGTTCAATACAGTCAAGTTAATCGCAATGAAGAAGCATTAGCGCTATTACTTGAGGTGCTTCGTCGCGATCTTAATTTTGCTGACGGCAGTGCTAAAAAAGCCATGATGGATATTTTAGCCACATTAGGCCAAGGTAATCCAATTGCAGCCAATTACCGTCGTCAACTATATTCATTGTTATATTAGTTTAATCCAATAAAAAAAGGCCCGTCAGCATCATGCTAACGGGCCTTTTTTCATTTATCTAATCTTAAAATTAACTAGCATTGGTTTTTTCAAACACTAAAAATTTATTACCAGAATCAACGACTAAAGTATTATTAATCACTTCAATACTGGTTGCGCTACGCAGTACGTTCAGCATGTTTTCTTCTTGAGTCACAAGCTCTGGTAAACAAATTCTACGGGTAACACTCGGTAAAGTAAAACTGCCATCAGCGGCAATTAAACGCCCTTTAAATTGATTACAACCGGTAAAGCCAGAAACCTTCATATCAGCATTAATATCTAATTTGGGTTTGTGCTTAGTCACACCAGGAATACAAACGCCACCTTTAAGTGTCCATTCACCAACCAGTTGTGTTGATTTCTTTAATTGCTGATTAGAAAAACAACCCGTTAATGAAATTGCTAATAATATTAATAAACAAAACTTACTTTTTTTCATCATTGCTCTATGACTCAATCTTAATCTCAATAGTTTGCTTTCGTCAGATCTAAACAGGCTATTGAGATAACAATCGAATAAAATAATGCCGATGATCTCTCATCGGCATTAAAATTTAAACTAGTTTAAAACTAGACAGTTAATACAATCGTCTTAATTACTTAAGGATGATTTGTACTGAACGCTGCACGTAGTTAGTGCTGTCTGCTTTATTAGTTTTGATTGGGTTTGTGTTAGCAACGTGAGAAACAGTTAAGCGAGTTGCGCTAATACCGTTTGCTTCTAGGAAGCTAGCAACGTTTGCTGCACGCTCAGCAGAAACTTTATCGTTGATTGCTTGGCCGCCAACGCTATCGGTACGACCGATGATTTGAGCGTTAACTGCTGGGTTAGCTTGCATAGTTGCAGCAATCTCACCTAGGTTGTAACGACCGTAAGCGTTTAGCTTAGTTTCACCATTTTGGTATGGAAGAACGTAAGAAGAACGTGTTGGTACTTGTGCTTCTACAGCAACTTCTTTAACTACTTCAACGTTGTTAGTAACAACTACTGGTGTAGCTGGTTGACCAAACTTGTATGTCATACCCCAGTACGCTTGAGTTAGATCAGCGTGACCGTGTGAAGTACGTAGGTTTTGGTAGTAATCAGCACCAATTTGAGTAGATAGTGCGTTAGTGATTTGGTAAGAAAGACCTAGACCACCAGTTGCAGAGAAGCTATCAGACTTCATGTGGAATGCATTGTCAGCGAAGTTCTTATCATCTGCGTAGATGTAAGTTGCACCAACTTTAGCAAATGCAGATAACTTTTGTGTAAGAGGTAGGTTACCTTTAACACCAACAGTTGCTAGGTTTAGGTTTGAATTACCTAGGTTGTACATGAAGTCGTAGCTACCGTAAACACCAACGTATTGGTTGAAGTCGTAACCAGCGTCTAGCTTAGCGCTAGGAGCATTAGTTTGACCACCAAACATTTGAGAGTCTGCGCTACCAACATAGCCCATACCTAGTGCACCACCAACCCAGAAGCCGTGGCCTTGACCAGCGTACCAGTGACCAGTTGCTGCTGATTGAGTTAGTGCAGTGTTATTTGTAGCCGTTGCTGTTGCAGGCGCATCAGCAGCCATTGCAGATGTAGCAACGCCTAGAGATAAAGCTGCTACTACAGCTAGAGATAGAGATTTCAATTTCATGTTTAACTCCATTGGTTAAATACTTTAAAACTTTTCTAATTGTCTGCCCGTATAAGTGCGTACTATCTATTTTTCTAAGTGTGTATCGCAGGACAGTCTTTGTCAGGAACCTACTTATTTTGTGACTGTGTTAGCATTAAGGCAAATAATAAAAAATGATGTTCACAATTAATTGGCGTTTTTTCACACGCGTCAAAAAAATGGCTTCTGAAAAATAAATCTTTCAGAAAAAATTTAGATAAATAAAAAAAACAGTTTTTTTTAATGATTATATTCATATAAAAAAACATAAAACCATCACGGAATTTTATATTTTCACCATGATAACAGAAGGATACAAACTAACACCTTTATCAACAATGCCTAAAAAAAAATGTGAAAAACATACTTTTTTATACTACACATAATGTGATAAATAATCATATCCAGCCTTTTGAGCTGGTAATTATCCTTTATCATCTCTTCCATAAATCTTTTTTTTTGTTAGCATTTGCTTTGAAAATAAAGGATCGAGATGGGTAATGAACTTTTTTAGAGTAGCAATAACGGCAGTAACTCCCTTGTTACTCTTTTTATGTCTACTAAAAAAGTGCGTCTTTTATATCGCTATAAACACCCGGATGCTTCGATACTGAAAGCAATAACAATAAAAAAAGCAGTCGTCATATAAGAACGTATTGCGTAAAACAGATACTAAGATAGGTAGTTAACGCCATGATCATATATAAATACGGTAAGGATGTTTTTGAGCCGCAAAAGAGTGCTTATACTAATCAGGAAGCAACCACAAAACTCAGTGCTAGCGAAACAAAAATCCTCCAATTTTTAATCGATAACAGTGGCGAAATTATTAGTCGAGAAAAACTACTTGAAATTGGTTGGCCAGATAAAGTAGTGGTTCCTAACTCATTAAATGTTGCTATTGCTAATTTACGCAAAGCATTTAAAAGCAAGAATGAAATTATCATCACAATTAAAGGGGCAGGATTTACGATTGCCAATAACACCTTTATCCAACAACAATTTCAACCCGAAGTTGTGATCGATAATGAACAACATAACCCAGAACAATTACAACTAACTGATCATAATGGTGATAGCAATACCGTTGGTACTGATGCGAAGAAGACTAAACATACATCAACAGCCCACTCACTCCCAACAATGGCGAAAATTGGCTATGGAATTTGCTTAACAGCGATGTTTGCTTGGGTGATGTTATGGGCTAGCAGCTGGCAGTCTCCACCTTGCGTTACCGTTAATGCTCAAAAAATTTGTGGTAACATTGAGTTGCTCAACTTACAAAAACTACCACAAAACTTGAGCGGTAAAAGCACGGTTTACATTGACACCAATGGAAAAATGTATGAAAAAATTTAAATACGTCGTCATAGCATTATTAGTTTTAATGCTATACCCCGTTATTAATGGTATGGGGTGTGATTTTAACTATAAGTACGTAACGCCCAACCATGAACAGTTTGGTAGTTGCAAGTTTGGCCAATATACACTCATTGATTACCCAAATCCTAAAAAAGACAATGGTTATACTGTCTTAAAGGGACTGTATTTTTATGCCTTTGGTAATGCTGCTGTATTAGTGGTTGATACAGAAGATCACACTAAAAAAATCACTGATGCCGCTATTGAAAGTCTCAATTGGACCCACGAAAGTTTTTGGCATCAATTTAATCTCAAGCGATTAGATAAAAATACCATGATTAGCTACAATTCATCTCCAACAAAGCAATTACGTGTTATTTCTTATGATGGCACCTTATCAATGACCGATAGTGGTCACTAACTAACACGTGGCTAAATAATCTACTTTAAATGATTATTTAGCCTTTTTTAGTTAAGCTATCAATAATTGGACATGGCGCATTCTTATCGCCTGGACATTGCTCAGTCAACGCAGATAAGGTTAATTTAATTTGTTTTAGCTCTTCTATTTTATGATCTATCTCTATTAATTTTTGTTGCGCTTTTTGTTTAACATCACGACTTTGACGATCTGGATTAGTTGATAATGCCAGTAATTGCTGACACTCATCTAAAGAAAATCCAATCATTCGAGAACGCTTTATAAGTAATAACTCCGCAATATGCTCCGCATTGTAATAACGATAACCATTCACTCCTCGCGGCGCGGCACTTATCACCCCTTTGCTTTCATAAAAACGGATCGTTTTGGCCGTTAATCCGGTTTGTTTTGCAACATCGCTGATACTCATCATCACTTATTTACTCTACTGTATTAAAAAATAGCCTTGACATTATAGTTACTGGAAGGATTATGCTAGAACTATTATTTCATTTAAGCATTAAAGGCGAGCACATGAATACTGTTACTCTTCCCCTTGCCAATGTACGCTGTATGCGTTGCGTTAATAAAATTCGTGATGCTATAAGCCTACTTCCTCAAACCCAAATTATTGATATCAATACTGAGCAGTTAACCATAACCAATGATACCCCTTTAAGCCCTCTCTTTGATGCTGTGACAGCATTAGGCTACCAAGTTGGCTATCATTACCAATTACCACTAAGTGGCTTATCCTGTGGACGCTGTGTTGCTAAAATTGAACAGGCACTAACAGAACGTCATGATATTGCACATTTTAATATTAGCAAGCAGCTTGCAGATGTATCTGGCTCGATAAGTGAGCAAGCACTAACTGATCTTATAGTTAAACTTGGCTATCAGGTTGTCACTAACTCACAACAACACAGCTATGAATTCAGTTTAACTGGCTTATCATGCGGAAAGTGTGTCGCGAAATTAACCACGGTATTAACTCAAGACAATATTAAGATTATTACTATTGATAAGAATAACCTCAGTGTTATTACATCATTAACTGCTAGTGAGATTATCGCACTCGTAACCAGCGCCGGTTATCAAGCAATCGCGATAACACAATCTCAGCCAAAAACATTAATTGACCAAGATCTCGTACCAGAACCAGAACCAGAAATTACAGCCCCAGCTCAAGGTGAAGCAACCCAATTATTATTATCAGGGCTAACGTGCGCGAGTTGCGTAGCATCAGTAGAGAAAGCAATAAAGACCGTAGACGGCGTTGACAGTGTCAATGTTAACCTTGCTGAGCGTACTGCCTTAATTTATGGACAAGCATCACCACAGGCGATTATTACGGCAATAGAACAAGCGGGTTATGGTGCAGAACAAAGTGAAGATGATCAAAGTCGTCGTCTTCGTCAACAGCAACAAAACCAGCAAACTGTAAAAACTCATATGCGTAATGCCATGATTGCACTCGGCTTAGGGGTTCCAATGATGGCTTGGGGGATCTTTGGCGGTAGTATGATCATTGATTCCACAGCCAGTCAAATAAGCTGGGGAATTGTTGGTTTAATTACCTTGGCGTTATTGGTAACTGCTGGTAAAGATTTTTATATCAATAGTTGGAAGGCTTTCCGTCATCATCGTGCCACCATGGATACACTGGTAGCCTTAGGTACTGGTGCGGCATGGCTATTTTCAATGGCTGTGGTTATTGCACCAACGATGTTTCCAATTGCTGCTCGCCACGTGTACTTTGAAGCTTCTGCAATGATTATTGGTTTAATTACTCTTGGTCATGCACTAGAAGCACGCGCACGTAGCCGAACCTCAAAAGCCTTAGAGCGTTTGATCGATCTTCAACCTCAAACTGCGATTGTGGTTGAAAATGGACAAGACATTGAGCGCCCATTGAGCGAAGTTATTGCTGGCATGACGTTACGTTTAAAGCCAGGAGCTAAAGTGGCTGTTGATGGTTATGTTATTGATGGTAATAGCTATATTGATGAATCAATGCTTACAGGTGAACCTTTGGCTGTGCATAAAAAAACAGGTGATCATGTTCGTGCAGGCACCATTAACCAGCAAGGCAGCCTATTATTTAAAGCAGAGCATATTGGCAGTGACACTATGCTTGCACGTATTATTCAATTGGTACGCCAAGCACAAAGTAGTAAGCCAGCCCTAGCACGCTTAGCGGATACCATCTCAAGTATTTTCGTACCCAGTGTGATGATCATTGCCATATTGACGGCCATGGCTTGGTATTATTTTGGTCCACAACCAGCATCGGTGTATATGCTTGTTGCAGCGACCACGGTACTGATCATTGCTTGTCCATGTGCATTAGGCCTAGCAACACCAATGTCCGTAACCGTTGGCGTTGGACGTGCAGCAGAATTAGGCATTTTAATTAAAGATGCAGAAGCTATGCAACAAGCGGCTAGTATTGATACTGTGGTATTAGATAAAACGGGTACCTTAACTGAAGGTAAACCACAAGTTGTTGATTATAAAATTTATAATGCATTAACTCGTGAACAATTGATTCAATTAGCTGCCAGCTTAGAACAAGGATCAGAGCACCCATTAGCAAATGCCATTGTTGAATCAGCACACCAACAACAACTTGCGCTTTACTCGCACAACAACTTTAATGCATATGCCGGATTAGGTGTATCAGGCACCATAGAACAACAGCAATTGTTACTCGGTAATACTAAATTCATGCTTCAAAATGAAATTAATATTTCTCACGCTGAAGCTGACTTTGACTTCATTGCCAGCCAAGGTGCAACACCGGTTTACCTTGCTCAAAATGGTATTTTAGCAGGGATCATTGGTATCAGTGATCCACTGCGTGATGATTCATTGTCTGCCGTTAAACGTATGCAAAATATGGGGCTTAATGTGGTAATGCTCACTGGTGACAGCATTAAAACTGCCCACGTTATTGCTGCTAAGCTCGGTATTTCAGATGTAGTTGCCGATGTATTGCCTGATGGCAAAGCGGCTCAAATTACCTTATTACAACAACAAGGTAAGCGAGTAGCTATGGTCGGTGACGGTATCAATGACGCACCAGCCCTTGCATTAGCTGAAGTGGGAATCGCGATGGGAAGTGGTACTGATGTTGCTATTGAAAGTGCCCAATTTACTCTAATGCGTCACTCACTACATGGGGTAGCGGATGCCTTGGAATTATCAAAAGCAACGCTACGCAATATCAAAGAAAACTTATTTGGTGCCTTTATTTACAATACATTAGGTATTCCAATTGCAGCTGGCGTGTTATTCCCGCTCACAGGAACATTGCTTAGCCCTGTGATTGCTGGTGCAGCGATGGCGCTATCATCAATCACTGTCGTTAGTAACGCTAACCGATTACGTTTATTCAAGCCAAGCCAATCACATCAGGAGAAATAATATGTGCTTTTTATTAGGTGCTGCTGCAATTGGATTTATTGTATGGTGGTTCTGGCTTCATCCAAGTATTCGTAACCCTAAATAATCGTCTTTCAGCAATCATATTAAGGCTACTTCGGTAGCCTTTTTTGATCTCCTTAGCTCAAATATTTGTTATAACTTAACTATCCTACTTAATCAGCGGTAACTTATGTTCAAATCTCTTTTGTCAAAAGCATTATTACTCCTGCCTTTTATTTCCCAATCGGCACTTGCAACACCGATTGTATGGAAAATTTATGACCAACAACGTGAGTTTTATGTTTTAGGTTCTATTCATGCCGGAAAAGAAGCTATGTTTCCGTTGCCTGCTATATTTCTTGAGCAATGGCAACACGCAGATGCATTGGTTGTTGAAGCTAATATTTTACAACAATCACAGGTAGCTCCAACGATTAAGCCACCTTTTACTCAACAAGCACTCTCAGCGACGGAACTCAAACAGCTACAAAAGATCACTACTACACTCAACATTTCATTTGAACAGCTACTTCAACAGCCACCTTGGTTAACAGCTGTTACTCTTCAGCTCGCTCTTGCTGATAAACTCGAACTAAAATCAGATTATGGTATCGACTATGTATTGTTGCAACGAGCTCAGCAGCAACAATTACCAATCCTCGAATTGGAAAGTGTTAGCCAGCAATTTAATATGCTTGAAACGCTACCAGAAAATGGCACTCCTATGTTGCTAGAAACGATCAATGAATGGCATAAAACTCAATCATCATTGCGTTGCTTAGTTAAAGTTTGGCAACACGGCGATGGTAATAAGCTTGAACAACTGTTTCAAGAAAGCCAATTTGATCCCACCACTGATGATGCCTTAATTTTTAACCGTAATCAGCGCTGGGCAGAGACCTTAGTAAAAGATCCTACTTATCAATCAGGTAAGTTTATGGTGGTAGTCGGCGCATTTCATTTAATTGGTGAACAAGGATTGCCGAATTTAATGAAACAGCAGGGCTTTAGCGTTGAGAAGATCACCTTTGGCACAACCGCTGATTGTGATTAAGGCAAACCTCATATCAACGATGCGCTACCAAACTGCGCTATTAACCTATATTCGACAGACGAAAAAACCTGAATCTTTCGACTCAGGTTTTCTTAATAGTGGTCGGTGAAGAGCTAGGTTTTAATATCGGGAACCCCCGACCCTCTGGTCCACTCTTTTCTCTAAACCCAGAGATGCGCTATCGAACTGTACTATTCACCCATTTTCAACAGATGAAAAAAAACCGCATCTTTCGATACGGTTTCCTTAATAGTGGTCGGTGAAGAGCTAGATTCTAATATCGGGAACCCCCGACCCTCTGGTCCACTCTTTTCTCTAAACCCAGAGATGCGCTACCAAACTGTACTATTCACCCATTTTCAACAGATGAAAAAAAACCTGAATCTTTCGACTCAGGTTTCTTAATAGTGGTCGGTGAAGAGCTAGGTTCTAATATCGGGAACCCCCGCCCCTCTGGTCCACTCTTTTCTCTAAACCCAGAGATGCGCTACCGAACTGTACTATTCACCCATTTTCGACAGATGAAAAAAAACCGTATCTTTCGATACGGTTTTCTTAATAGTGGTCGGTGAAGAGCTAGGTTCTAATATCGGGAACCCCCGCCCCTCTGGTCCACTCTTTTCTCTAAACCCAGAGATGCGCTACCGAACTGTACTATTCACCCATTTTCGACAGATGAAAAAAAACCGTATCTTTCGATACGGTTTTCTTAATAGTGGTCGGTGAAGAGCTAGGTTCTAATATCGGGAACCCCCGCCCCTCTGGTCCACTCTTTTCTCTAAACCCAGAGATGCGCTACCGAACTGTACTATTCACCCATTTTCGACAGATGAAAAAAAACCGTATCTTTCGATACGGTTTTCTTAATAGTGGTCGGTGAAGAGCTAGGTTCTAATATCGGGAACCCCCGCCCCTCTGGTCCACTCTTTTCTCTAAACCCAGAGATGCGCTACCGAACTGTACTATTCACCCATTTTCGACAGATGAAAAAAAACCGTATCTTTCGATACGGTTTTCTTAATGGTGGTCGGTGAAGAGCTAGGTTCTAATATCGGGAACCCCCGACCCTCTGTGGATCTAAGCTATGATTCATTTTATACAAACGAAAAAAAACCTGAATCTTTCGATACGGTTTTCTTAATAGTGGTCGGTGAAGAGCTAGGTTCTAATATCGGGAACCCCCGACCCTCTGTGGATCTAAGCTATGATTCATTTTATACAAACGAAAAAAAACCTGAATCTTTCGACTCAGGTTTCTTAATAGTGGTCG